>JBBRYE010000028.1:0-32057 GCA_038237895.1 Sphingobacteriales bacterium
ATACCAAAGTTTATTATAATTTGGCTATATAATTGTAAATCACAATCTATCAAAACAAAAATCCAACATCATAGCACAATGGTTTTTAGATTTTTTAATTGTATTGAGGTTAAATTAATTAATGCCTAAAAACTCTATATGCCGTTAAAAAGCAGTGAACAACTAATTGAAGTAAACCGCCTTAAACTTCTTGAGTCTGTAGTTACTAATACTACCGATGCCGTTTTAATTACAGAAGCAAAACCCTTTGATTTGCCAGGACCCATAATTTTATATGTAAATGAAGCTTTTACAAAAATGACTGGCTATACCGCAGAGGAAGTTATTGGAAAATCGCCTCGCATTTTACAGGGACCTAAAACCGACAAAAATGAGCTTAAACGAATTGGTAAAAGCTTACGTAAATGGGAAACTTGTGAAGCTACCCTTATTAATTATAAAAAATGCGGAGAAGAATTTTGGATCAATTTTTCCATGACACCCGTTGCAGACGAAAACGGTATTTTTACTCATTGGATATCGATTGATAAAGATATAACGCAAAACAAGGTTGAAGAACTTCAAAAAGCCTTGTTGGCAGAAACCAGTTTGCTTTTTAATCAGCAATTGAAACTAAGTTTGTTATTAGATAAATTGGTGCAAAAAGTAGTAAATTATGATCATTTTGCCATTGCAGAAATTTGGTTAGCCGGAGCAGATAGAGATAAAATTAGCTTAATTGCTAAAGAATCTCGAACGGAGAAAACAAATGATTTAAATAAAAATAGTGTTCATATTAATAGCTTAAATAAAGGTGAAAGTTTACCTGGCAAAGTTTGGGAACAAGGCAAAATATTAGAATGGGATAATCTTAAAAACGACTCAGATCCTCGTCGTGATGCTGCCCTTAGTGCAGGTGTAGAAGTAGCTTATGGCATTCCATTGATTTCTGAAAACGTGATAATTGGAGTCTTGGTGATTGGTTTAGGCGAGAAAAGAATGGAAACTTCGAGGTCTTTAATTCCACTATTTAATTTAATTAGTACTCATTTTGGTGCAGAGATTAAAAGAAAGCAATTAGAACTAGAATTACATGAGGTTTTTAGCCTTGCTCCAGATATCATTTGTATACTAGGAACAGAAGATAGATTTTTGAAAAAGATAAACCCGGCAATGAGTTGCTTATCCGGATATACAGAGGCAGAGCTTTTGAGTAAGCCTTTAGATGATTTCCTCCATGCAAATGATCAATCTTCTATAAAGAAATTTTTTGATGGTAATAAAGAGGGATCGTTTGAGAATAGGTTTATCACTAAAGCCGGAGAAACTTTATGGATATCATGGACAGCACATTTAAATGAGCGAGAAGGTTTGTTATTTTGTGTAGGTAAAGATATAACTAACCGTAAACTTTCTGACGCACTACTCATTGCATCCGAAAAAAAATATAGTCAGTTATTTCATCTTAGCCCATTACCCAAATTTGTTTTTGATTTAAAAACCTCTCGTATATTAAATGTTAACGATGCAGCGGTAAAGCAATATGGCTACACCAAAAAAATGTTTTTACAGATGACTATCGAAGAGCTAAAACCTCTTGAAGACCGTGATATTTCCTTTAATCCCTTAACCAATTCTAATTTACAATCTAGCACATCTTCCCATTATACCATTGTGCATCAAAAAAAGAATGGGAAAAAAATTAATATGGATATATTAAGCAATCCGATATCTTATAAAGGAAAAAATGCTCAATTAGCAGTTGCTAGTGATATAACAGAAAATTTAAAATATATTAAAACTATTGAGACACAAAATGAAAAATTTAAAGAAATTTCTTGGATGCAGTCTCATGTTGTAAGAGCCCCCTTAGCCCGTATTATGGGCCTAATAGCACTTCTTGAAATTAATGGAGAAATGACTGCTGAATCTAATAAAGTATTGGAATATTTGTTACAATCAGCAAATGAACTAGACACCGTAATTAGAGACATTACCCTTAAAACAGAAGTGATAGACCTTGAAAAAAATTAATTTTTTTAAAATTGATGTTTAATTTATGAGTGCTTTCCCTTTGGCTCATTACATTCACAATTACTTTAATTTTATTTTCGTTTTTACGCTCTAAATTTATAATTGAATTTGTGTTAAGGGTTTTGGTAAGTTTAAATAGGCATTTATACTTAATCTTGTATTTTTTGCTTATAATTTATTTAGCATAAATCGCCAGAAAAGTCGAGAAAAAACACTTTGGATTGTCAGGCAAATACTTTCTCATTAGCACCCATTATAGGTTTCCTTTTTTGATCATTAAATTATGATTTTCATCATTATTTAAGCGCCAATATTTATCCAAATTTGGATAAAATTAATATCATCATGGAAAACTTAAAAATTCAATTCTCTCATCCCGTTCATGGAAAAGCTCAGCTTAGAAATAAATCAATAGCGCATAAAGTAAAAATCCTAAACTTTAAGAGTGATGAAGATTTTACGGTTAGCATCAATATCGATGGTTTAATTGATGGGGATTGGACAGCCTCATTAGAGTGGAATCATGACAATGAACCGTTTTTGGTTGAAAAATATTTTAAAATATTAAATAAAGAGTTGATTCAACAAAAAACAACTTAACAGGCTTTGATGAGTCTAAAGGCTCTTAATAAAAGGAAATCAACTCATGAATTATATCATTAATAATCAAATAATTAAAAAAAAGTATAATGGAAACTATAGAAAGCAAACAGTTATCATCAGAATTTCAAGAATTGCATAATGAGAATAAAGAATGGCTTGCCGATGTTTTGTTTATGGAAGATGAAATTCGCTTTTATAAAAAACTTTTTGATAAAGTAATTACGGCTGCTCTTCATGAAAACAGAGTTATGGAGCTAAGTCCTTTGAGTACAAAGTTAGATCAGTTAGATCATAAAAAAGAAGCTCTTAAATTGCTAATCACAAAAAACCAACATCTTATAGAATCAATTATTAAAGACGCTGAAAAAGCAGTTGGAATTGAAGTGATTGAGGAAAATACCGAAATAACAAGAGAAATAAAGCTACTTTTTTTGGAAGAGAGAGCTATTAGAAAAGCTTTGTTTTCAATTTCAGAAAGCATATTTGATGAAGAAAATAAAAAGCATTTGTTGAGCCAATAAAAATGTCACCAATGCAAAAACCTAAAGTATTTATAAATTCTTTTGCTAAAAATGCAAATAACTTTAGTGCGTATACCAAAGGTTTAAATGATAAAGAAGTTATTAATTCTAGAAAAGAACATGGGCAAAATCAACTAAATTTTAAAAGAGAAAGTGGGTTTATTGAAGCTTTAAAGGGAATTGCAAAAGAGCCTATGGTAATTTTGCTTTTGGTAACATCGGGCATTTATTTTGCCAGCGGCAAAACAGGCGATGGTGTATTTTTAGCAGCAGCAATCGTCATAGTTGCAGGTATTTCTTTATTTCAAGATTCTAAAAGCAGAAATGCATTAGAAAAACTAAAAGACTTCTCCCAACCAAAATGTAAAGTAATTAGAAATGGTATCCTTTTAGAAATTAATAGTGCAGATTTAGTAGTTGGCGATAGTCTGATGGTAGAAGAAGGACTTCAATAACAAACGCGTTTAGGTAAAATCGGCGAAAGCCTGGAAAAAATAAAAGAAGAGCAAACACCATTAGAGAATTCTTAACATTACAGAATTATTTACTTGTATTGTAGTTGGTTTTGTATCTGTAATATGGTTTGAGTTGGTAAAAGTAAAAACCCGTAACAACAAAAAACTTAATCTTTAATACTTATATAAATTTTGAAAAGATAGAATGGTATTTTCAACTTAGTTTTGAAAATGTTGTTGTCTAATTGTTTTACTGCTACCCATAGAAACAAAATAGCTATCTAAACGAAATTAAAAAGCCAAGGCAATGGTTATTATAAACAAATTTCCGTTTAACAAATATTAATACAGTAAATTTAGATACTTTATTAAATCCTTTCTAATTCACTAAGCAGTAATAATTTAAATTTTAACCTCAAATTTGTGAAATTCGAAAAAGTAGTAACCTCCCAACATCAAGGTTCGTTTGACGAGCAGACTGCCGTATTAGAAGCTACGGGCCTAATTGGAGTGTGTACTGATCAATACCTTACTGTATTAAAAGCTTTTGGAGATACCGCTATTTTTCTTAAAAAAGACAATTTTAACTTTCAACTAAGTGATTTATTAAACGAAAAGGTTGCTGCAATTGTTAAAGCAGGAGCTCACCAAGCCTTAAAATCTAATCAGAAAGTAACACTAAATAACCTAAAATTTAATGATGAAGGTTTGATAGCTGAAAATACTGTAAATATAAATATCAATCCTTTTGTTGTAAAAGGTTCTAAAGTACAACAACTACTTATCCTTTTTTCTTCAAGTAAAAGAAAAACCAAAGGCAATTTTTTAGCCGAATCTATCAATTACAATCATTTAGGTTTAAATTATCTAAATAGCTTGGAGCAAGAACTGGCAAAGGCAAAAATAAATTTAGAAGTAGCTTATGAGTTGGTAAACTCATCTAATGAGAATGTACAATCATTTAATGAAGAGCTTCAATCTGCCAATGAGGAAATGCAAAGTTCTAATGAAGAATTACAATCTGTTAATGAAGAGCTACAAACTATCAATAAAGAACAACAGCAAACCAATGGTGAGCTGATGGAATCTAATGATGATTTAAATAATTATTTCCGTAGTAATACCAATGGGCAATTATTTGTAGATCATAATATGATGCTTAAAAGATACTCTCCCGGAGCAATTAAGCATATTAATTTAAAAGAGAGCGATATTGGCAGACCTTTATCCCATATTACCACAAACATTAAGTTTGAAACCCTTATAGAAGACATAAGGCAGGTAATGAAGGATGGGAAAATCATCACCCGCGAAGCGGAATCTTCTGAAGGTAAGATTTATCAGGTAATGACCATGCCTTATATTAGAAACAATACCGGCGAAACAGATGGTGCCATAATTAGCTTTTATGAAATTACTGAACTAAAAAAATTACTTTCTGCGTTAGATATCAGCAATAAAAGCTTGACGGATTCTGTTGCAGCCATTGAGATAAGCAGAGGACAACTGAGCGAGTCTTTAGATAAAGAAAAGCAATTGAATTTACTAAAGAGTCGTTTTGTTTCTATGGCCTCTCATGAATTTAAAACGCCCCTAACTTCTATTCAATTATCTGCGTCTCTTATTGGTAAATTAGCTGTAGAATTTGATAATCCTACCCTGAAAAAATGTACCGAGACCATTAAAAATGCGGTTAAAAACTTAACCAATATTTTAAATGATTTTTTATCGCTTGAGTTATTAGAAACAGGTAAAATAAAGCCAATTTTAATTGAATTGGATGTAGTTGATTTTTCGGATCAAATTACAGAAGAGATGCAATCTTTAGCTAAAGCTGATCAAAGAATTGTATATCACCATAAAGGGGTTGGCAGATTGGCTACCGTTAATCCATCGTTACTAAAAAACAGTCTGATTAATCTCATTAGTAATGCGATAAAATATTCTGGTCCGGATTCTTTAATAGAGTTTTTTACCAAAATTAGTAAAGATTATTTTACCGTTGTAGTGAGAGATAACGGCATTGGAATACCCAAAAAAGACCAAGTACATTTATTTGAAGCTTTTTTTAGGGCACACAATACTGGTAACATACCCGGAACCGGCTTGGGTTTAAATATTGTAGGTAGATATACAGGTTTAATGAACGGCAAAATTAAATTTAAGAGTAAAGAAAACATCGGCACCTCATTTACCCTAACTTTTCCTATTAAATAGGTTAAATATTTGAAAATAAATAAATTATAATTATGGCTGCATGTCTAATGGCTTCATAATTGCAATTATAAAATTCTAACACTCAAAACCAATGGCAAAAATTGTTAATCAACAGTATGTTATTGCCATTGGCGCATCGGCCGGTGGTTTAGAAGCTATTTCCGCTTTTTTTGATTACACTCCTTTAGATTCTGTATCTTATATCGTGATACAACATCTTTCGGCAGATTTTAATAGCCAAATGGTGCATATTTTAGCTCCTCACAGTAAATTAAAAGTGATTGAAGCCGTTGAAAACGTAGATATTAAAGCTAATACTGTTTATCTGATACCCAGTTCTAAATTTATGATTATAGAAAATGGTAAATTGATACTTTTAGACAAAAAAAACCAACCTCGTCCTCACATGACTATAGACTATTTTTTCTCGTCATTAGCAAAAGAACGTGGCAGTAAAGCAATTGGCATTATTCTTTCTGGTACAGGAGATGATGGTTCTAAAGGGGTAAAAGCCATAAAAAATGCCGGTGGGATGGTTTTGGTACAAGACCCTAAAACCGCAAATTTTAGTGGAATGCCCACAGCAGCTATAGCTACAGATTGCGTTTACAAAATTTTATCTCCGCAGGCAATGCCGCAAGTTATAGAAGAATATGTTAAAGACGGATTATTAGAGCTATTAACAGACCAACCTTCAGAACAAATTAACGAAAAAGAATTAAATCAGATATTTGAACTTATTAAAGAACAGCTTCCATTAGATTTTTCAGATTATAAACGCCCAACAATTATTCGTCGTATTAAAAGGAGAATGGTGCATCACAACTTAAAAACGGTGAGTAATTATTACAAGTTTTTAAAAGGAAATAAAGAAGAAATTAGTTTGTTGGCTAACGATTTTTTAATTAGTGTTACTTCTTTTTTTAGAGATTTAGAGGCATTTAAAATTATAGAAGAAACCGTTATTCCGGATATTATACAAAAGAATAACAGTGGAGTATTAAAAATTTGGATCGCAGGTTGCGCTACAGGCGAGGAAGCTTATTCTATGGCGATTTTGATTAAAGAATATTTAAACAACAACCCTAAAAACATCGAAATAAAAATATTTGCTTCTGATATTAGTAAAGCAGCCCTTGATACAGCTTCTAAAGGTGAATATCCTGAAAGTATTTCAAATGCTATTTCTAAAGAAAGACTTCAACAGTTTTTTACAAAAGATGGCATCAATTACAAAATTAAACATGAGATAAGAAAGATGCTCATTTTTGCTCAGCATGATTTAACTAAAAACCCTCCATACTGTAATATAGACCTTATTAGCTGTCGTAATTTGCTAATTTATCTTAACATCACTTTACAGCAAAGAGTATTTGGGATGCTCCATTTTGGATTAAAAGAAAATGGTTATCTTTTTTTAGGGCCAAGTGAAAGTACTACAATTATTAAGGAAGGTTTTAACGAATTGAGCAGCAAATGGAACATTTTAAAAAGTACTAAAACCGGCCGGCCGATACGTTTTGATACTTTCTCATCCCATCTAATTGGAGATCTTAAAACTACAACCTTAGAAATAAATGAAAAAGCAATAGCACCAGTATTTAAGTCTCAACTTAATGATCAAATTAATTTGGCATTATTTAAAGAATGTGTTTTTAATGGTGTTTGCATCAATGAAAAGTTATCTGTTGTACAATCATTTGGTGATACCAAATCATATTTAAAAAACATCAACTTTAATTACAACCTCATTGAATTATTGCCCGAACAAATCGCAATTGTGTTTAAAGCTGCTGCTCATAAAGCATTAAAACTTAACGAGAAAGTAGTATTAAATAATCTTAATCTACAAGGTTTAAACAAAGATAAGCCCATTAATATTGTTATTTCTCCGTTTTATTTAAACGATTCTGACGAGAGATTACTATTGGTTTTGTTTACAGAAAACCAAACAAAGTTGGCAGAAAAAAACGTGATTCAAATTCAGGATATTAATGAAGTAACTAAAGAACACGTAATTAGTTTAGAGCAAGAAGTTGCGCAATTAAAGCATTCTTTAGCAGTTGCGCACCAAGGTATTGCTTCATCAAATGAAAATATCCAATCTTTTAATGAAGAACTACAATCTGCAAATGAAGAAATGCAATCTGCAAATGAAGAGATGCAGAGCACAAATGAAGAACTTCAGTCTGTAAATGAAGAATTACAAACCGTAAATAAAGACCACCAATTTACTATAGATGAGTTAACGGATTTAAACGACGATTTAAATAATTATTTTCGTAGTAATACCAACGGGCAATTATTTGTAGATCAAAATTTGCTATTAAAAAGATATTCGCCAGGCGCTGTAAAACATATTAATATCCGCGAAGGCGATATTGGACGACCATTAAGCAATATCACTACTAATATAAAATCTGAAACTTTAATTGAAGATGTTAAAAAAGTGGTTTTAAACGGAGAACCTACTACCAGAGAGGCTGAAGCTTTAGATGGCAAAACTTATCAGGTAATGACCATGCCTTACCTAAAGAAAAATAGTAAAAAGCCCGATGGAGCAATTATTAGTTTTTATGATATTACCGAGTTAAAAAATTTACTTAAAGAGTTAGATATTAGCAATAAAAGTCTTGATGTGAGTAATCGTAACTTAGATGATAGCAACAAGAGTTTGTTAAGAATAAACGGCGATTTAAATAATTTTGTTTTTGGTGCATCACATGATTTAAATGCACCTATTTTAAATATTGAAATGCTGCTAGAAATTCTTAAAGAAAAATTAGATTCTAAAGATCCAGAAGTTTTAGAGCTATCTGGGTTGATGCATAAAGCAGTTATTACATTTAAGGGTATCCTTAATGATTTAGCTAAAATAGGGATAATTGAATCTGAGGATGGGGAAGATAATTTAGAAAGTTTTCCGATATTATTTTCAGAAATTAAAGATTTATTATCACAAAAAATAAAAACTTCTAAAGCTATTTTTCATGTAGATTTTAAAATAAACGAAACTAGGTTTGCTAAAAAAAACCTGAGAAGCATTATGCTCAATCTCATTACCAATTCGCTCAAATATGTTTTACCTGGGCGCCAGCCTGAAATTTATGTGAAAACTGAAAAAAAAGATGGTTATGTAATACTAACAGTAAAAGACAATGGTATTGGTATTGCAAAAAAAGATATGGAGAATATATTTAAAAAATATACCAGAGCAAATTCAGAAGTAGAGGGTACAGGTATAGGTTTGTACCTAATGCGTAAAATTGTTAATGCCGCAGGCGGAAAAATTGAAGTGGATTGTAAAGAAGCGCAAGGTTGTACTTTTAAGGTTTTTTTTAAAGCTTAACAATGAGTATCTCAAACCATCTTTTACCTCAATAAAAGATAAATATTTTTCCGTTCTTTTCTTTGATGGTTTAGGTTATTAGCCGTAAATTTTATGGAGTATTGGGCATAAAAATTGCAATTATCTTTTTAATTATTAGCATAAAACACCATTTGTAAACGATAATGTTGCAACATTTCATAATCCTTAAAAAGAGATTAATAAAAACCACGATTGTTTTTTTTAAAACGAACCTAAAATCAAAAAAATAATGATTCCTTTCCAACTAGAGCGCATCTGTACCATAATGCAACCACAAAAAGGAAATGAATTAGAAACTGAAGGTGTTCTTAACCCAGCAGCAACACGTGGCCCCGATGGCGAATTATACCTTTTTCCTCGGTTGGTGGCAAAAAATAATTATTCTAGAATTGGAATCGCAAAAGTAAAGTTTGATGATAATGGAGAACCAATTGGCGTAGAAAGGCTGGGTATTGCATTACAGCCAGAAGCAGATTATGAAAAACGCCCAAATGGGGGTGGTGGTTGTGAAGATGCAAGGGTAACTTTTGTAGATCCGCTGGATTATTATATCATGACTTATACAGCGTATGGGCCAAATGGTTCACGTATTGCGATGGCAAAATCAAAAGATTTGCTAAAGTGGGAACGTTTAGGTTTGGTAAAATATCTTCCTTACAAAGGCATAGATTTTAATGGAATTTATAATAAAGACGCAAGTGTTTTTCCATACACAATTATTAGCCCAAATGGTCACCCTTCCATTGGGATGTTGCATCGTCCGCTTTTTCCGGGTTCTACTCCAGAAGAAACGGTAAAAGACATTAAAAACCGGATAATAGATTCTCATAAAGAGAGTATCTGGATTTCCTACTATAATTTTGGTGAGGATACTGATTTTGAGTACGCTAAATTTACATCTAATCATCGAATGGCTATTCCCATAGAATTATGGGAAAACTTAAAAATTGGTGCTGGTTCGCCACCTTTACTAACCAAACTAGGATGGCTAATTATTTATCATGGTGTACATGAGTTGGCGGATTCTACCCCAGCTAAACCTAAATTATGTTATTCTGCAGGTGTAATGATCTTATCTATTGATGATCCTCAAAAAGTAATTTATAGGTCGCCAAAACCAATATTATTTCCAGAATTACCTGCAGAAACTATTGGCACTATTGCCAATGTTGTTTTCCCTACTGGTGTAGATTGCCGTAATGATATTGATCAACCCAACAGAATAGATGTTTATTATGGTATGGCCGATAATAAAATTGGGGTTGCAAAAATGATAATACCAGATGTTTTGCCAGATTATTAATTGATAATAATTTTATAGTTTAAAATTACTCGCAATTTTCTTTCAAAAAATTCACTAATTGCTCTCGTAATAAGTTCAAATCAAAGTCAAAATCTTCTTCATTCTTTTTAACTATTATTTCTTCTTTTGAGATAATTAAGGTAAAAGCAATACCCTCTTTAACTTCAGGAAATGAAATGTTAATTAAATCATATACATGGGCAAAATCTATGCTTAAACCCGAGTCTATTTTTGCATCTACATAATTTGCAAATTCTTTTTTTAGGAGGTGGTAAAGTTCTTCTGCATTTACTGATTTAATGTTTTTAATTGTTGTCATACTATAATTTTAAAATTTATTATTTTATGTTTTGTGTCTTCAAAAATCTTATGGTTTCTTGAACTAGTATTTATGTCTTAATACAATTTCTTAAATAAAGGATTTCTCTAAAAGAAAAACCCTTTATTCATTTTTTTTTTTGATGCGGTTAAAATGGTTAACGGCTCTCAAACTATAACTTCATAACATTAAACTAAAGACGCTTATTTTAACTTTCTAAAATCACTTTCAAAGCTTTCTCCTCGGCAGCATTTCCAAACGTATCATAAGCTTTAATGATTTCGCTTAATTTAAAATGATGTGTAATTAATTTTTTAGGCTCTATTTTTTTTGCCTGAACAGTTTTAAGCAGCAAAGGAGTGGTAACGGTATCCACAAGGCGAGTTGTAATGGTTATGTTTTTAGACCATAGTGTTTCTAAATGCAGCGTTACGCTTTTTCCATGGACACCTATATTTGCAATATGGCCACCCGGAGCAATAATTTCCTCACATAACTCAAATGTTGCTGGTACACCAACTGCTTCAATGGCAACATCAACACCTTTGCCATCTGTAAGGCTTTTAATTTTTTCTAATACATTTTCATGAGCGCTGTTAATGGTATCTGTTGCCCCAAAAGTTTTTGCCATTTTTAGACGGTTTTCATCCATATCAATCATTATAATTTGGGCAGGGGTATAAAATTGCGCTGTTAAAAGTGCTGCAATACCAATGGGTCCTGAACCAACAATAGCAATATTATCGCCTGGCTTTACCTGTCCGTTTAAAACACCGCATTCAAAACCTGTTGGTAAAATATCACTTAACATCACTAATGCTTCTTCATCTGCGCCAGTAGGAATTGGGTAAAGACTGTTATCAGCATGAGGTATTCTAACATATTCTGCCTGGGTGCCATCAATCAAATAACCTAGTATCCATCCGCCGTCTTCACAATGAGAATACATCCCTTTTTTGCAATATTCACACTTGCCACAAGAAGTTACACAAGATATAATTACATGATCGCCAACTTTAAAATTACTAACAGAATTACCAATTTCTTGTACTATTCCAACTCCTTCATGGCCAATAATTCTTCCATCAATAACCTCAGGTAAATCACCTTTCATTATATGTAAATCAGTGCCGCAAATGGTTGTTTTTAATATTTTAACAATTGCATCTGTAGGTTTAATAATGCTTGGCATAGGTTTTTCTTCCCATGATTTTTTTCCGGGTCCGTGATATACTAACGCTTTCATAATTAAATTTTTAGTGTAAATGAATATTTTAGATTAAATTTTTATTCCATTTTGGTTGTTATTACACATGCAAACTTCCTCATTACTCCATTTTGTTTTACCTTATCAATTTTAGAAATGAAATTAAAAGGAGTGTAACTTTTTTTAGAAATGGATAGGTTACCAAAGTAAGAATTGATAACTTTTTAAAATTTGATTTTTAGGCTATTATTAAATGATTGTTATCATAATTGAAAAAACCGATGGGGAGGTTGATAAATAGCCCAATTAATTTGTAACATAATTGAAAATGAAATCTATTTGAGGAAATGCGATTTAAAAAGGATATATAATTAGAGTTTTAAATTTTGTGACCTCATTAATTATATTTTAGAACAGATTTTTACTTTGAATTTAAGATTAACTTAAATAAATTAAATAGAAAAGTTAAATTGCCGAAGAGTTAGTAAAAAGAAAAATTTTTAATCTTTTTCCAATAAACCAAAGGTTCTGGTATACCGTTATAAACTATTTAAATACAATATTAATGAAGAATTTTTTTATAAACATTCTATTATTTTTTACCATAATTATTTTTTTCTCTTGTAATCAAAACAATAAGAGCGCAAATAATGCTGATACTATTGTAGAGAAGTTAAATTCTGAAAATATCATAAAATTTAACGGAGATACTTCTACAAAAGGTATGGTTAAGATTTTGGGAGGTTCATTTATGATGGGTGGAGATAATAACCAAGCAGATAAAGATGAATATCCAAAACACAAAGTAACAGTAGATGGCTTTTTTATGGATGAACATGAGGTTACCAATGCACAGTTTCAAGCATTTGTAGATGCTACCAAATACGTAACCACAGCAGAAAAGAAACCAGATTGGGAACAACTTAAAAAGCAATTACCACCCAATACACAAAAACCAGATGAAAGCCAGTTGGTAGCAGCATCTTTAGTTTTTACGCCACCAAATCATCCTGTAGATTTAAATAATTATTCACAATGGTGGAGTTGGGTTCCTGGAGCTGATTGGAAACATCCATCAGGACCAAAAAGCGATATTATTGGAAAAGAGAATTTTCCAGTAATCCAGATAAGCTGGGACGATGCAAATGAATATTGTAAATGGGTAGGTAAGCGTTTACCTACAGAAGCAGAATGGGAATATGCAGCCAGGGGAGGAATAAAGGATAAAATTTACCCGTGGGGAGATGAGAATGTTTCTTTAGGGAAACCTAAGGCTAACTCATGGGATGGCCCTTTCCCTAATGCAAATTCTGGAAGAGACGGTTTTAAAGATTTGGCACCCGTTAAACAATTTGCCCCTAATGGATATCAATTGTATGATATGGCAGGGAATGTTTGGGAATGGTGTTCTGATTGGTATAGAAACGATTATTATCAATCTGTTACTAATCTTGATGGCGTAAAAAACCCAATTGGGCCATCAGATAGTTACGATCCTGACGAGCCATACACACCTAAAAAAGTAGCAAGAGGAGGTTCTTATATGTGTAATGATAGTTATTGTTCTGGATATAGAGTAGCTAGAAGGATGAAAAGTTCTTCTGATTCTGGTTTAAGTAATTTAGGTTTTAGATGTGTGAGATAGTGGTTTGATTCTTCAAAAGACTTTAGAAAACCTATTTTACGTAAGTTTCTAAAATCTTAAAGCCATTGTTTGTAGACATAAACACTTTATCTATTGTAGCGGGAATAAGTATACAATCTCCCATTTGTACAGGAATTTCTTCTATTCCATATTTTAAGATATAAGAACCTTCTAAACAAATATGTATAACAAAACTGTCTAAATTGCTATAATCTTTAGTTACTTCTTTCGTATATTCTAAAACATTTGTAGTAAAATAATTGCAATCTATTAATTCTACAGGTTGGTTTACAGCAGGCTGATACTTGGTTTTATACTCTTTGTGGAAAGTAAAATCAATGGCATCTAAAGCCTCATTTACATGTAGTTCTCTTTTATTCCCTTTATCATCTACACGATCAAAATCATAAATACGATAGGTGATATCTGATGTTTGTTGGATTTCTGCAATTAATAATCCTTTACCAATGGTGTGTACACGGCCTGCTGGTAAAAAGAAAACATCGCCCGCTTTTGCTTCTTCTCTATTTAAAATATCTAAAATCTCACCAGCATTAAATTTTTTAAGATATGTTTCTTTGTCTAATTCTTGATTAAAGCCAGAAATGAGTGATGCACCTTCATCTGATTGGATGATATACCACATTTCTGTTTTTCCTTTGGATTGATGTCTTTTTTCTGCCAAATCATCATCTGGATGTACCTGGATAGATAAATCATCATTAGCATCTATAAACTTAATAAGCAAAGGAAATTCATCTCCAAAACGATCATAATTTTTTTTACCTATTAAATTTCCTTTTTCTTTTGCTAACAAATCTGCTAAAGAAGTTCCACTTAAAATACCATTTGCAATAATAGAAACATCAGATTTTACCCCAGAAATTTCCCAAGTTTCACCACAATTTGGTAGGGGATAAAAATCTTTTCCTAAATTGGTTTTGATTTTTTCGCCACCCCAAATTTTGTCTTTAAAAATAGTCTTAAATTTTAATGGATATAGCATGATAGGTTTTTGTAATTGAGTTTAAAATATTAACAAAATTAGTGTTAAAAAGCATTTTCGTCTCCTTTAATTGTAACTAAAACTGTTTTAATAATTATTTTTAAATCTAGCCAGATGCTCCAATGTTCTATATACCAAACGTCGTATTCAATTCGTTTGATCAATTGCTCTTCCTGTTTAATTTCACCTCTAAAACCATTTACTTGAGCATAACCTGTTACACCGGGTTTTTGGTAATGGCGAATCATATATTTCATGATAATACCAGAATATTCTTCGGTATGTTTTAACATATGCGGTCTTGGCCCAACAACAGACATATCGCCTTTTAAAACATTAAAAAATTGGGGCAGCTCATCAATTGATGATTTTCTTAAGAATTTTCCAAGTTTGGTAATCCTGTTATCGCCTTTTGTAACCTGTTTAGTGTCAGATTCTTTATTTATTTTTAAGCTTCTAAATTTGATGCATTTAAAAGGCATATTATTTTTTCCAGATCGTTCTTGTAAAAAGAAAACGGGCCCTTTAGAATCTAGCTTAATTAAAATTGCTATAATCGGCACCAGCCAACTCAATAAAAACACAGTAACAAAAACACTAAATAAAATATCAAAAAGTCGTTTTTTTGCTTGTACACCAAAGTCTTCTAATGGTTCTGAACGTAATGAGAGAACAGGAATATCATCAATATGATCAAAGTAAACGGTTTTATTTACAAAATCACGAAAGTCGGGCACAAATCTAAAACGCATACATAGATTCTCTGCAGATTGTGCTATGTCATAAATTTCAGGATATATTTCTGGAGAAAGAGTTGAATAAATTTCGGTAACATGATGCTTTATAGCAAACTGCATACATTCTTCTACCTTGCCTAAATAACGAAAATCAGTTTCATTATTATCAATAGATTTATCTTCAGAAAAGCAGCCTAGAACATCTAAAGTTTTATTTGAGCTTCTAAGTTTGGTAATCAAATCATAGGTAAAGGCATTATTTCCCAGAATAATTATTTTATTGAGCGCTCTCTTTTTTTTACCGATGTAAAGTGCAATTTGTAAAAAAACTAAGCGACTTATAAACAGATAAAACGCAAAACCTCCAAAACTAATGTATAAATAGGGTCTATAAAATCTATAGCGGGTAAAAAATAAATAAATAAGGAGTAAAACAACAAATATGATAAAAGCTCTAACTGTTCTACGAGAAAATTTCCTAAAATTTAATATTCTATCATTAATGTAAACCTCTGTAAGATAAGAACTCATGAGCCAGAAGATATTGGTCATGATAAAAAATACTACATGGCTAATGTTTGCAGAGTTGGTGTCAAAATTATAGTTTAATAGCAATACTAAATGTAAAACGCATAAGAAACCTAAATCTGTAAATGCAAAAAATATTCTAAAAAAATTATCAAACCTACTATTCATCAATTTTAAGAGTTAATTTTTTTATTATTTGCTAACTTTAGTTTTAACATATCTGCGATAAAAACGGGGCCGTAATACAAATATCTACGCCACATTCTTTTTGGTTCTTTTATTAACCTTCCAAACCATTCTAATCCTAAATTTATCCAAATTTGATTGGGTCTTTTAATTGTACCTGCATAAAAATCAAACACAGCACCAATGGTACAAATTAGCTGGGCATCTATTTTGTTTTTATTGGCCGTTGCCCATTTTTCTTGCTTTGGGGCTGTCATACCCACAAAAAGCACATCTGGTTTAAAATTATTAACCTGGGCTAGCATTTCTTCATTTTCTTGTTCAGAGAATGCTGCTTTATATGGTGGCGAAAAAGTTTGGACTGTAATATTTGGATATTCTAATTTTAAACGTTGCTCAATTTTATTTAATGTAATTTCTGATGAGCCAAGATAGAAACATCTGCCATGATTTTTATTCAATTTTTTTAAACAATATTCATGGATATCAGCGCCAGCTATCTTTTTAATTTTAATATTGTTAAGAAATTTTACTGCAGCTACAATTGCAATTCCATCTGGCAACAAAACATCTGATTTTTGTAATGCATTTTTAAATTTAGGGTCGGTTTGAGTTACACAATAAGAATATTGATTGATGGTATTTACTAAGGTTTGATGGTGCGTTGGTAAATGATCTAAGCTTGAAGCATAAATTTCAAATCCAAAACTTTTTATACTATTATTGGGCATTAAATATCTTTTGTAATTCAATTCTCTGTTTGTACTCGCCCGTGGCTTTAATTTTCTTTAATAAGTCCCAAAATGAACCTAAAAAAAGTTTAATTTTTAAAAATAGCATTTTTTCATTATTTGAAACTCCAATTCTTGGGATTGCCATTTTATTATCGCTACTATTAAAGTTTTTAGCAATAGTTGTGAAAGTAAGTTTTACGTTATTTTTAAGCAAAAAGTTTTGTTCTCTTTCAGAAAAATCATAATTAAAAATTCCATTAGGATAAGAAAAACATTTAATAGGATGCTCTAAAAGTTCTGCAAGTTCTGTTACAGAATTATTAATCTCATAAGCACTACTTTCATCAGTTTCATTTAACAAAATTGGATGATTCATGGTATGTCCGCCAATGGTTACTAAACCATTTTTATCAACCTCCTTTAACTCAGCAATACTCATGTTTTGATAAGGCTTTAAAGGTGTTTTAGTTTGCATTCTGTAAAGTGATAAAAACTGATGGATTTTTTCAATTTTAAAAGTTTTTAGAATGGTAAAAATATCATAATGTTCAAAACCTTTTAAATTAGTGTTGGTGTGTTTTGCAATAATTTCTTTTAAAATTTGATAATCATAGCCTTCTACTTCTTGAAACCAAAAATTAATTTGCTCTTTAAATATTTTTGGAGAAACATATAAAGAAGCAGGGACTTGGTGTTTTTTTAAAATAGGATAAATTATGTTATAAAAAGTTTGATCACCATCATCAACCGTAATGTGGCAAGCATTTTTTAAATCAATATTACCATCGTAATAAGCTATTAAATCATCCATAGAAACCATGTTATATTTAGATTTAATAATGGCAATGGTTTTATCAAACCATTCTATATTATCAACTAAATGAAAGTTTAATATCTTATTCATAGCTGTAAATCTCATTTAAGAGTTTAATATATTTTTCTGATGCAAAATCAGTAAAAATAGTCTTTTTGGTATTTATGGCTAAATTTTTTCTTAATGATGAATTCGCTTTTAAAGTTAAAACAGCATCTACAATATCAGTAGCAGATTTTTTACCGACAATTAGTCCGTTAATTTTATCCTCAATAACATACTTTATAGAACCAACATTTGTAACTATAGGTACTAAAGCAAAAGACATCGCCTCTAAAAGAGACATAGGTAATCCTTCAAAAAAAGATGGTAAAACAAATACGTTGCATTCTTTTAGTAAATCTATTTTCTTTTCTCCAAATACCACTCCTTTAAAAATGAAATCATCGCCTAAGAGTTCTGTAAATCTATTAAGATAAAGTTTTTCATCCCTTCCTTTGCCAGCTACATAGAATTTAAAATCAATAAAATAAACTTCTTTTAGTATCTTAAATGCAGAGAGTATAAAGCCCATTCCTTTATCAGACCTTATCCTGCCAAGGTATAATATTTTGATTGGCTCATTATCAGGGAAAACTCTATCAAATTTTGCTGCATCATCCAAATTAATGCTATTTGGGAGTATAAAAACATTTTTACATTTAAAATCTTGTTCAAGATATTCTTTTTCAGATTTACCCAATACAATTTTAGGCGTATTGCCAGAGAAAGTTTTATTGATTAAAAAATTTGCCCATTTTGGTATTTCGTCGTTTTGTAAATAGGCACCACCGTGTATATGAATAACTAATTTAACTCTAAAAAATTTAGAAATAATAAGCATTGGGCAATCTCTAATAACCGCTCTTTTATCTAAAGGCAAGTTAAAGTGCACTAATTTATCTTTAACAGTAGCCATTAGGTAGAACCATTTAAAATAGTTCTTCGCAATTTTTAAAAACCATTTTATCCCTCTTTTTTCATCATCTTTTTTTCCAATTTCGAAATGAATATAATGATGTTTTGGGTTTTTATCTATAATGAAATTGACGACTGATGATATACCACTCACATTCTTTTGTGAATCTAAATCTGGAGCCGTAATGATGATGTTCATAACTGCAATATGTTTAAAAGTATCTTCTTTATATGGATGCTAATGATTTAATTTTATTTTTTTTATATATTGATGTTCAAGCTATATTTTTGTTCGTAATTAAAATGTGGCAACACCAACATCTATTTCAAAATTTAGCAGATATCTCCTTAAATGATTTCAAAGACAAAAGTATTCTTTCTACTGATTTTTACCATAATAGTTTCTTCATGTGGAAAATATAAAGAAATACCGTATTTCCAAAACCTAAAGTTAAATAATAGCGTTAAAGAAAATATAGATAATTATACTCCTATAACTATCCAAAAAGATGATATTTTGGGGATATTCATTTCAAGCAGTAGCGCAGCAGAATCTACAGCACCATTTAACAACAAACTCAGCAGAATAAACGGTAATAATGAAGATTATGCCAGTACTAATCCAATAAATCCTTTTGAAGGTTATTTGGTAGATGATAAAGGAGAAATTCAGTTCCCAGTTTTGGGTACAATTAAGGTTGCTGGTCTTACTACAACCCAGTTTAGGCAAAATTTAAAAGATAAGTTGACTAAATATTTAAATACTCCGATTGTAAATGCTAGAATTGTCAATTTTAAAATTTCGGTTTTGGGCGATGTAGCTAAACCAGATGTATATGTGGTAAAAAATGAGAGAATCACTGTTTTAGAAGCTTTATCTTTAGCCGGAGATTTAAACATAACCGCCAAAAGAAATGATGTTTTAATAATTAGAGAACAAAATGGCGAAAGACAATATGTTCCTGTAAACTTAAATTCTAAAGATTTATTTAAATCTGACTATTATTATCTCAAAAACAATGACGTGATTTACGTACAACCAGGTAAAGCAAAATATGCACCATTTGATATTGGTTATAGAAATGCAACATTAATTGTTTCTGCGCTATCTGTTGTTGCAATTGTTCTTTCTACCATTTATAGATAATGTTTCAAGACCACAATAAATATCCAATTGTAAGAAGGTTTAACGAAGATGATTCTTTTAAACCAAGGGAAGTGGTAATGAAATACCTATACCATTGGCCTTTATTTTTTACTTTTTTAGCCATATCATTATCGTTAGCTTTAGTTTATCTTAAAATTACACAGCCTGTTTATGATATTAAAGCTTCTTTATTGATAAAAGAAGATAATATTAATAATAGTAACCAAAAAACAGGAATTGCATTACAAGAATTAGATTTAGCCACACCAAACCGCTTAGTAGATAATGAAATTGAGGTACTAAAATCTAGAAGGTTAATGGTGCAATTAGTAGATACCCTTCAACTTTGGATGGACTATCAAACTGATAAGAAAATTGGCAAAGAGAATTTATATGGGATAAGCCCAGTTAAGATAAGCTTTACAAAAGTTGCCGATAAAATTGAGGGCAACAACATCCTTATTTATATTAAAGATGGTTATACTTATTACCTCACCCAAAAGGATAAAGTTGCTAAACCATATAGTTTTGGAAATTTGGTAACCAATAGCTTGGGTACTTTTGTGGTAAATAAAACTGATTTATATCAAAATTATATTGATAGAGGAATCCAGATTTCTTTTAGTGATTTTGATAAAACGGTGAGCGCCTATCAAAAAGGGATAGAAATTGCACTGTTAAATAAAAAATCACCAACGGTTGGTTTATCATTAAGTGACGCGGTAATTCCAAGAGGAAAAGACATTTTAAATCAACTTATACTAATTTATAATGCAGCAACCTTAAACGAGAAAAATAGAATCACCAAAAGCACAATGGATTTTATTGATTCTAGATTATCTACTATTACAAAAGAATTGGCCACCGTAGAAAATGAAACTGAACAGTTTAAGAAAAATCGTGGGTTAACTGATATTACTTCAGAATCTAAAATATATTTAGAAAATGCTCAAGCTAATGATAGTAAATTAAATGATGTTAAAGTTAAATTAAATGTAGTTAATGGAATTGAAGACTATATTAATTCTAATGCCGCAAACAAGAGAGCACCTTCTACCTTAGGTATTGAAGACCCTGGATTGAATAGCATGATTGCTAGATTAAGTCAATTAGAATTAGATAGATCAAGGTTATTGGCAACTACCCCAGAGTCTAACCCGCTTTTTGGTCCATTAAATTCTCAGATAGCAGAATTAAAGAACGCCGTAAAAATTAATATTGGCAATGTAAAACTCACACTAGAAAATTCTCAACAAAAATTACAATCTTTTGATTCAAAGTTTAAATCTGATATTTCTAAAGTTCCAGGAGAAGAACGTCAATTATTAGAGATTTTAAGACAAAAAAATGTTAAGCAAGATTTGTTTTTATATCTCCTTAAGAAAAAGGAAGAAATATCATTAAGTTACGCATCAACACTGGCAGATGCAAGAGTAATAGATAGCGCTTACGCGGGTCCAAAAAAATGGCCAAACACCATTTTGATTTTGGCTATTGCTATTATAGCCGGTTTAGGATTGCCTATAGCGTTATTAATAGGCAGAAGTTTATTTAATGATAAGATTAATGGAAAATCAGGTATTGCCAAAGAAACAGAAATCCCAATTTTAGGAGATATTAGAGAAGTAATTACAAACAATCCACTCATCATATTTGATCCTTATCAAATAGCAGCAGTAGAACAATTTAGATACTTGCGCACCAAATTACTCGCTTTACATGGTGCCGCCAATAAGGGAAGGATAACATTAATAACATCTAGTATTGCAGAAGAAGGAAAAGGATTTATAAGTTCTAATATTGGTTTGAGCTTGGCAGCTTCTGGTAGAAAAGTGGTTTTGGTAGATTTAGATCTGAGAAAAAATAAATTAGGAAACTTATTTGAGATTGATGCCTCGCATACCGGACTTATAGATTATTTAGAAGGTAAAATCTTAAAAGAAGAAGTGGTAAAAAAATCTGAAAAGCATTTTAATCTGGATGTTATCACCAGTGGTTTAAAAGAAGGGTTAGCTGCAAACCCAGAATTAATAGAAAAATATGAATTAGAGATTTTGATGACTTGGCTAAAACAAAATTACGATGATATTTTGATTTATACGCCACCAATTAGGTTAGTAGCAGATGCCTTAATGCTTTCTAAATTTAGCACCGTTTTATTATTTATAGTAAGAAGCAACCTTACAAAAAAGGCGTATTTAAAATTTATAGATGGTGTTCAAAAAAACAATGAGTTTAATAAAGTTAATATTGTTTTAAATGGGGCAAAGCCTGAGGATGGCATTAGCGAGTATGGAAGAAAGTACTATCCTAATGGAAAACAAAAACCTAACATAGGCTTTGGTAGAAAATTAAAATCTTTTTTTAAGAGGTTTTAAATTATCCCTGTACTAATAATTTTATAAAAAATTGATTTGAAAGAGGTAATCTTAGGTTTAGTACCGTACATCACGCTGTTGCTCTTCTTTTACGTGATACTTAAAAGTAAACAACCTCCAAAAGATTATTTATTATTTATCCTATATTTTTATCCTATTATTTATTCTGCCGATGCTAATTATAGCGTTTTTCAGATGATTAGTTATTCTTATTTCATTTACTCCCTACGTAACGATAAGCCTTTATTCAGTAATGGAAACCTATTTCTTACCCTATATGTGGTCATTATCATTTTCT
The DNA here is from genome assembly GCA_038237895.1 of Sphingobacteriales bacterium. Classification (GTDB taxonomy): domain Bacteria; phylum Bacteroidota; class Bacteroidia; order Sphingobacteriales; family Sphingobacteriaceae; genus Pseudopedobacter. Next base: position 22,439 of record JBBRYE010000028.1, read on the forward strand.
TAAGTGCATTAAACTCAGAGTTTGTATCAAATGCTATTTTAGGATTATTAAAGTTTTTACCCATCATTATTTATATCCAGGTTTTAATAACAGAATGTTTAAAGGAAGAAGAGTTTTTCTACCGAATTATATCGGCACTTAAATTCACGTTAGTACTTTCCTTTGCTTTTTTGTTTCTACAGATAATTTTGGGATTAAATTTCTCTCTATTTGTCCATGATAACCCTAACATCACTTTTGAGAGCATTAGGTATCCAGGGATATTTCAAGATCCGCAAAAACATGCACAATATCTTTCTGCAATGTGTTTTATTGCATTGATAAAAAAACCCGGAGATGCTAATTATAGTAAATACGATTATTATTTATTTGGTGGCGGTGTAGTCTCCTTATTTTTAACAGGAGGAAGGGCTGCACTTTTAGGCTTGGTGTTGGGCATTTTCTTTATTGTTCTTTTTAGCGATACAAAAGTGAAGTTTTTAGGAGCGCTTGGAATAATAGTAGTAGCCGGGATAGTATTAAGCTTGAGCCAATATTTAATAGTATTTAGTAGAGGAGAATCTCTGGAAGATTCTTACTTGGTACGTAACGCAATTTGGCAAGAGGCGTATAAGATATTTTGGAAACATCCGCTATTAGGAATTGGAATTGATAATTATGCTAAGTACGTAGAAATTTATTCTCCAGATCAGTTTTGGCTTGTAGAAGGAGAAAAAGTATTTTTTGATCATCCTGAGAGTGGTTATCTCAAATTTTTAACAGAATTAGGCTTGTTAGGTACTTTAGGAATTTTTACTTTCATCTTTGGGGCAATCATAAAAGGGTTAAAAGTTTTTTTAATCAAGGTTAAAGATTTTAATATTATTTTTCTTATTTCGGCTTTATTGAGTTGGTTTTTAGGCTTTTATTCTGTTTATTCTTTAGGCGATGCCAGGATTATGATTTTAATTGCAACCATTACTGGGGTTTTAATAGCTTATGTTCATCGTTATGATAAAGGGGTAATTATCATATCATAAAAACACAATTTTATTATATGACTAAGAAAAAAAGTTTTTTGCAAAATAGTATTTGGGGTTTAGCCTCTAATATTTTGCAAAATATTCTGTTAAGTGTTTTATTTGTAATTATAGCCCGTAATTTTTCAAAAGAAGATTTTGGAAATTACATCATTGCTAATTCTCTTTATCAAGTAATTTCTTCTTTCTCTGCATTGGGTTTAGGCCAATGGTTTATTAGGCAGCTAAATGAAGAGCATGATTTATCTCATTTTTTAAACAAATTCTTAAAAATTCAAATTTTTGCTGGATTGTTTTTTTATGCAATTAACATAGCAGTAACTTTTGCATTGTATAATGATGATACACTAAAAATTTTAAGTTTATTAATAGGGATTAATATTGTTTTTGATAACATTATTTATAGTGTAAAGCACTTAAATATTGCGCAGTTTGAGCAGAATAAAACTTTTTTTGTTTTAATAATAGAGGCGGTAATTAAACTTGGTTTAGGATTGGTAATTTTCATTTATCCTTATACCATTATAGAAATGGCTGTAGCTTTAGTAGTAATAAGAATAATTACTCTGAATTTATTTTTGCGTATTTCCACATCTAAACTTGCAAGTTTAAAATCAATTTTAAAAAATAAAGTCAATTTTATTGATTTTAAAAGTTTAATTATTGCTAATTGGCCATTTATTATTATCGGAAGTATTTCTGTAATCTATTGGAGAATTGGAAGTATCTTAATATCAAAATTTCTTTCTGCGGCATCTGTTGCAACTTATGAAGTAGCCTATAAACTTTTTTCTTTGGCAGAAATAATTCCTGTAATTATTTCTGCAACCATTTTCCCAGAACTTTTGAGAGCTTATAAAGGAGAGGGAACTGAAAGTTTTAATAATTTGTATAAGCTTTTTTATAAAGTTTATTTGGTGTTTGGGTTTCTGGCTTTTTCTTTTATTTATTCTTTTGCAGATGATTTAGTTTTATTGGCATTTGGAAAGAATTTTGCCGATGCTGGATTTTATACCAAAGGAATGTTTTTAACGATTTTGATTTTCCCCACCGCATTATTGCAAGCAAATGTTTTAATTATCCTTAAAATGGAAAAAAAGGATATGTGGTTTAACATCTCTAGCTTTGCCATAAATTTTGTACTATCTTTTGTTGGCTTAATGTACTTTAAATCCTTAACTACCATCAATCTATCAATTTTTGCTTCTTTTGTAATATTTCATCTTTTGCAAGATCGGGTAATGGTGAAACAAAAAATCACGACTCCATTAAGCATCTTTTCTTCATATTTAATTTTAATTGTTTGTTGGGCAACTTATGTTTTGGCTTCTGATTATGTAAACCATTATTTATTATTTATAGGTTTTTGGCTTATTGCATTTTCAATAATTATTTTTACTGATAACCGCATAAAAGCTTTTATACAAGACAAAACGGGTTTAAATCTTAAACAAGTTTAATATGCAGGTAAATTACATTACTAGACCATGGTTTTTTGATATTTCTATAGAACTTATTAAAGAATTAAAGAAGAAAGTTAACCTTAATGTGATATTAATAATTGCACCTGCAACGGCGAGTTATTTAGGTATTTCAGATCAAGAAGCTAAAGGATATCTCAATAAAACTTTAAAATTAGAAGACGTTTTAAAAGGAGAAAATTACCAAAGGCTTTATCCTTATTTTGATGGCGCAAATGTACTTTGTAAGTTTGAAGAGCATAATGAAAGTAGCATAAAAAATGCTTTTGGTTGGTCTAAATTGTTGTTTTCTAATAAAAATATTTATAAAGCCAATTTTACAATTATAGAATCATTAAGCTTTGCAGATTGGTATTTTCTTTTTAGAATTCGTAATAAAAAACTTTTTTACATCATACATGATCCTGTTGCTCATACCGGAGAAGAAAGAGGTCGCATTGATACATTAAACAAACTTTATTTCCCTTATATAGATAAGTTTATTACATATTCAAATTTCTCGGCAAAGATTTTTTCTCAAAACTTTCCACTTTTTAAAGAAAAACTCGAAATCTTTAAAATGCCCATTTATACCAGTTTAAACATTGGGAAAGAAAAGGTTTACGAATTAAGAAAGAGGAAAAAGATTGTGTTTTTTGGTAGAATTTCTCCATATAAAGGAGCTGAACTTTTTTATGATGCAGCAATAAAATTGGCGATAGAATATGTAGATACAGATTTTATCATTGCCGGTAAAGCAATTGAAGGCTATAATCCCGATTTTTTAAATTACAACCCTTATCAAAACATCATTATAAAAAACAGATTTATAGATTTAAATGAACTACATGAAATAATGAACGATGCTAACCTTTGCGTTCTTCCATATCTTGATGCAACACAAAGCGGCGTAATCATGACGGCTTATGCATTTGCATTGCCGGTTTTAGTGTCAGATTGTGAAGGTTTACTTGAGTATTGTTTTGATAAAGAAAACTTCTCATTTAAAAACGGAGATATTGATGATTTAAGAAATAAAATGGAAATCTTAATTTCATCTCCAAATCTTTTAGAACAAAATAAACAGCAAATCCTTGCTTATTCAAAACAGAATGTTGCTGCAAAAAATGTCGATTTAATGATATCACTTAAATAAAAAATGCCTCGAAAATTTAATCAAGTTCAAGCTTTTTTAATTGAACTTAGCGATTTAATGTTTTCGAAATTTCTTTTTTAAAAAGAATCCTATTCAATTTCATTAATCATACCGACAATGCTATTTTTTTCATAGATAGCAATTACAATTTTTTTTTGCAATAAAAAACATTGTTTAAGAAAGTAAACGGCGTATATTCAGTTAATAAAAAATATTTAAAAACTTAAATGAAATTGTTGAATCCTTTATCTTTCTTCTACGTAAAAATTGTTGGGAATGTCTCGCCCCAAATAGTAGAAGTTATGAAACAAGTTTTAAGCTTTTCAATAATAGGTTTTCTTGCCATTATATTATTGTCTTGTCAAAAAGAAGATTTATTTTCTTTAGGTACAAAGCCAAATGCTCAATTTTCTAGTTTAGGGTTAAATTTAAATCCTGCTTTTGATTCTGCAAATGTTATCAATGTAAATCCTGAAGAAAATTTTAAACTTTTACTAAATCCGGGCAAAGGCTTTGTAAAATATTACGATTACGATGCACAATATGCTAGTGTTTTTACAACAAAATATATTAGGTATGATTGGTCTGATATACAACCACAAGAAGGTGTTTATAACTGGGCTTGGATAGATAATGAGATTGCCGAATGTAAATTAAATGGAAAAAAGTTTGCTTTTGGTATTATGAGTGCAAATACCAATAGATCTATAAATACACCTGATAAAGGAAAATATGTAACGCCTAAATGGGTTTTTGATGCAGGTGCCGCAAAACGTATAATTAATGCAACTTATTGGGAAACAGGGCAAACTATTAAACAAATTATACCAATTTGGACAGATGCTATATTTTTAGCTAAACTTAAAAGTTTTATAAATGCTTTAGGAAAAAGATACAATGGCAATAAGGATATCGCTTTTATTGATATTAGATCTTACGGAAACTGGGGCGAGCAGCATTTATACGAGTTAGGAGGTACAAACTTAACTTCTACACAATTAAAAACACAACATTTGCAGGTTTATAAAGATGCTTTTCCAAACACACAATTAATTACGCCTTGGGGAGAACACTTTTATGATGACACTTACCATTGGGCTGTTGATAATGGGATTGGGATGCGTAGTGATGGTATTTTTAAATATTCTAACGGTTCTGAGGTCACTATGGCACATACCAAAGCACCTTCTGTTTTTGAATATACTGCAGGTTATGCATGGCTTACTTCTGAAGGTTTTTGGAATCCAGATACACTTTTAAATGATGTGGAAATAGGTAAACCAAGCTATATTCAGTTTGATGCGGATATGTACAAAGCAAACCCTGCACTATATACTAAAGTTGGAAACAGGGTAGGCTACCATTTTGTAATTAAAAATGTACAAATGGAGAAAAACATTATCAACGGTCAGTCTTTTAATATCCAAACAAGTATTTTAAATAAAGGAGTGACCAATATTTATGAAGATTGTTATTTAGCTTTAGCATTGTTAAATAGCAATGGAGAAGTAGTTCAAAAGAAATTTTTAACACAATCTTTCCCAAAAAACTGGAAATCAGACCAGCTGATAACAGAGATAAATAGCATCACTATTTCTGGCGTAAGCCAAGGAACCTATACATTAGCCTTGGGGATGTTTAGTAACATTAATGATGCCTTACCAAAAATATTATTTGGTAATGATGGTAATACCCCCGACAACTGGTTTGTGATTTCAAATCAAATTCAAATTAGCTCGGGTAATTAATTAGAGAGTTTTATTCCTTAGCTTAAACAAATTATTATTTTAGCAGATAAATCTTTTAACGGTTTATCAAAATTTAATAAATGAAAATTTGCCACATTATTGCCAATCTTTATGCCGGAGGGGCACAAACGTTTGTAGTTTTATTAGCCATTGAACAAAAAAGATTAGACAATGAGGTATCTATTATTTTAATAGATAAATTTAATCATTCTCCGTTTGAAGCTTATCTCATTAAACAATTACAAAATAATCAGATTAAAATCTATTCTTTAGATAGGAAACCAGGAAAGAATTTTAGTGTTTTCCAAAGTTTTTTAAAACTGAATAACTGCATTAATTCTTTAAAGCCAGATATTATCAATTCTCATTTGCAGTTTACTCATTTGATAATTGCTTCATATTTAAAACTTTTTAGAAAAAATAACAAGTTGGTTTTAACCATTCATAATGCGCCTGAAGAATGGAATTTTCAAACTTTGCAAACCAATTTGCATACTCCATCTATCTATTGCTCTAATTCTTCAATGGCTACTAGCGTTTCCCGTGATTGTAAAAAAATAGTGATAAGTAATGGTATCACAATGCCATTGATTGATGATTCTGCATTGCAAATTTTTAATGATTATAATATAGATACTTCTCATAAACTGATTTTGATGGTGGGCAAATTATCGCATCAAAAAAATTATCCTTTAGCAGTAGAAATAGCAAAGCACTATCAAGATAAAAATGTGGATTTCCTAATTTGTGGAATAAAAGAAGAAACTGCTAATCAGGATTTAATATCATTTAATACCGTAAAAAACATCTATTATTTGGGTATTAAAGTTCCGAAAGAAATTTATTCTTTAATGGCTTACAGCGATGTTTTTCTTAATACATCGCATTATGAAGGACTACCCATAACTGTTTTAGAGGCTTTTTTTATTGGTATAAAATGTGTTTTGTCAGATATTTTACCACATCATGAAATAGGAGACGCAGTAGATGGAGTTTTTATCCCAAATTCTTTTGTAGCACAAGATTTTATTGCTGAAATTGATAAAGCTTTATCAAATCCCATAACTAAACAACAGACAAAGGATTCAAGAAAACAGGGTTTAAATAAATACACAATTGAAGAAACGGCCTCAAAGTATGTTGATTTTTATAAACAGATTTAATAAAATATTTAAAATTTTACACCGAAACCTGATGTATAGTTTTCTTTTTTTTGTTTAAAGAGGGCTTTTCAATAAACCGCCAAGAAAGTATAGCTAATAAATAAGCTATAACAAATACGGATAAGTATGTAATGGTTCCACTAAAATGTAATTGAACAAATAAAGAGATAATAATACCATGGTAAATATAAATGCCATAAGAAATATCATTCCCCGCTAATATTTTATTAGCTATTCCTGGTTTTGTATAAGCCAATGAGATGGTTGAGATTGCCAATAAAATATTTGCAATGGCCTTAAATATAAACGCACTAGGTAGTAAATAATAAGCTAGTAAATAAAGAGCAATCCAAATTAAACCCTTTCCATAAATTAACCAATGCTGATAGGATTTATACCTCTGCATTAAAACGCCAATCAAAAACATATAAATATGTGGCACAAAACTATACCTAAGCACTTTTTGTACTGTAGTTTCAAGTTTTAGATTGTTACTATAGAAATAGGTAAATATTATAAAAGCAACTAATGCAAAAAATATAAAAATTCCTAAAAAGGCTAAATTCTTTGTTTTCTTTTCTTTAACAAATTTGTTTACAATTATATAAAGTATTGGCAAAACAATATAGAATTGCAATTCAACAGGAATGGTCCATAAGCTTGGATTAAATGAACCTAACCCATATAACGAAAGAAAATGTGGAGTATAAACAAATCTAGTAAACTCTAAAATTATCCAACTAATAGTTTCGGTTTTAAAAAAATTAATGTGGCCAAAAACAATCATCAAAATTATTCCTAAAATAATACTACTCCAAAGTGCTGGGAATATTCTTAAAGACCTGTTTCTTGCGTATTCTTTCAAATTATCGTTTCTTTCATAAGAAGAAGAAATCAGAAATCCGCTAATAGCAAAAAACATAGGCCCTCCTGTAAAGCTTTCGAAAGGAATAAACCACAACGGAGGATTTAATTTCAGAAACAAAAAGGAATGGTCAAAAAGAACTTGCGTAGCAGCAAAAATTCTTAATAAATCGAAATTATTTACTTTAAATGGTTTTTCTAAATACGTTAGGTTATTTAACCTGTAAAAGTAATTTAATTTTAAAGAAAATGAAATCAAATCGTTTATAGTCGATAAAATGAACAGATTATTTTTAACCAAAATTTGGTAAACACTAAATTTAAAAGGATTTTAAGAAAGAATAAATAGAATTTTATTTGCTGAAAATTTTAGCTTCGATAAAAATTTGTTTAACCATTGGGATTTGAGTCTTAATTTCTTTTTCTAACCTACAAATGGTTTCTGCCAATTCTGTGCCCTGCAAATGATTATTAAATTCGATATCTAAAGCTAATAAAATTTCATTTGGGCTTAATTGCATTGTTAATGGAGGTCTTAATTTATGTACATTTCTATTTGCGCCCACTATTTGTTTTATGAGTTGGATTTGCGCTTTATTTGCGCTTTCTCCAATTAAAAGATTTCTACTTTCTTTAACTAATATTACAGCTACCAAGGCTAGTAAAATCCCAATTAAAATAGAAGCGGCTCCATCAATAAGAGGGTTTTGTAAATAATGGCTAAAAAAAACTCCAACGGCAGCAATTAATAATCCTAATAATGCCGCACCGTCTTCAAAAATTACTACAAATAATGAAGGATCTTTACTTTGTTTTAGTTTCTTATAAAAATCTCCATTGCCTTCTAACTTTAAAAATCCTTTTATAGCAACAAAAAAAGAGGCGCCTTCAAATAGAAAAGCAATCGCTAAGACAATATAATTCCAAAAAGGGTCTGTTAATTCTTCTGGATTTTTAATATGAATAACCCCTTCATAAACAGACATTCCACCTCCTAATCCAAAAATTAAAACTCCTACAATTAACGACCAAAAATAAATTTCTTGTCCGTGGCCAAAAGGATGATTTTCATCGGCTGGTTTTTGACTTCTCTTAATTCCAATTAGCAGTAAAATTTGATTGCCAGAATCAACAGCACTATGAATTCCTTCTGATAGCATAGAGGAACTGCCCGTAAAAATCGCTGCAATAAATTTTATAATTGCAATACCAATATTTGCAACAAGAGCGGCGTAAATAGAAATTTTAGAATTGGAGCTCATTAATTTGATAGTTTAAATCGTTAATTCAATAAGTGTTCCAGCAAACTAATTTTTTAAATTCCAGTCTATCTCTATTTTACCCAATGTTTTTAATATTTCGTTTGTTTTACTAAATGGTTTTGAACCAAAAAAACCACTATAAGCAGAAAAAGGGGAGGGATGTTTAGATTTTATAATATGATGCTTGTTAATATCAATGAATTCTGCTTTTTCTTGAGCAAAATTTCCCCATAAAATAAAAATGATATTTTCCTTTTTTTCTGATAAAACTTTAATCACCTCATCTGTAAATAGCTCCCAACCTTGATCTTGATGTGAACCCGCATCGCCAGCATTAACTGTTAAACTAGAATTTAACATCAAAACTCCTTGTTTAGCCCAATCCGTTAAATCGCCGTCAAAAGGAATTTTAAAACCTTCAATATCAGTTTCTAATTCTTTAAATATGTTTTTTAAAGATGGCGGAAACTTAACTCCCTTCTTTACAGAAAATGATAATCCATGTGCTTGATTAAATCCGTGATATGGATCTTGACCTAAAATAACCACTTTAACCTTATCAAATGGAGTTAATGTAAAGGCATTAAAAATATCATCTCCTTTAGGATAAATTGTTTTGCCCTCTTTTTTCTCATTCACTAAAAATTGCTTTAGAGATTTCATATAATCTTTCTCAAATTCTTGGTTTAAAACCTTTAACCAAGAAGATTCTAATTTAACCGACATATTTATTTTAATTTTATTGATTAAAAGCGCAAATAAACGGATATTTGCGCCATTAAAATTAAAACAATTATTAAGCTAGATATGCCAAATTTTATAAGAATTATTATTGCCGCTGTGATTTTAGGTGCTGCCATTGCCTTAATAGTATTCTCTTCTTTTTGGGGATGGGGTATTTTATTAATATTTATTGCCCTATTAGTTTTTGTAACCTTCATATTTAA
>JBBRYE010000029.1:0-32033 GCA_038237895.1 Sphingobacteriales bacterium
AAAAAAATTTAAAAGATAAAATCTATAAATTCAAAAACCAGAAATTGATTTCATCATCAAATAATTATTCCATTTTATTTAAAACTGAAGATAGAGGTCTTTTAAAGATGGATAATGAAAATAATAATTTGATTTTATCTACTAACAGTAAATTATTAGCGTATTATTTTGTTGGAGGTGACAAAAATTTTGAAGATGTTTTAAAGCTAATTAATTAGTTTAAATTTTATAAATTTTGATTTCTGAAATTTCAAGAAAATGCTTATCAAGAGTAATTAATTGAAATTTGTATTGTTTAGAAATTGCTGCAATCCAAATATCGTTTTCAGGAATAGGTTTTCCTTTCTTTAATAATTTAGATTTTAATAGTCCGTATTGATTTGAAGTGTCTTCATCCGGATTTAGAATATAACAGTTTTGAATGAAATTTTCAATCTGAATTAAATGCTTTTCTATGTTATTGGATTTGTAAGCACCTAAATATAATTCTCCTAATACTGCAAATGGAATATGTAATTTATCATTTAGATTAAAAATAGATTTAATTTCTACATTACCCCTAAACAATTCAATTATTATATTGGTATCTAAAATATAATTATTTCCAGTCATCGGAATTAATTAATCCACAAGATTCTGAAATGTTTTGTTTTATTTCATCTGCTTCTTCATTACTCCAAATTCCGAAAAATTGTGAAAAATCTTTTTTATTAGATTCTATAATTTTAGATTTCTTGGTAATAATAAGGAAATTTTGTAATGCTTTCAAAGTGACCTCATTGTCTATTTTTAAAATCTCTGCTATAATAGATAATTTTTTTGTTTCAATATACATAACTGATCATTTACCTTCAATCAAATATATTATTAATTGAGTTAACCATCAACTTAAATATTTTCCAACAATTGGCATCCTTCTTCCCATACCAAAAGCTTTTGGCGAAACCCTTAAAATAGGAGGGGTTTGGTAACGTTTAAACTCTGCTTTGTTTACCATTTTTAAAATCCGGTTAACTAAAGTTTCATCATAACCATCCGCAATTATAGTTTTAGAACTTTTTTTCATTTCAATATATTCAAATAAAATTTTATCTAAAACATCATAATCTGGCAAAGAATCAGAATCTTTTTGATCTGGTCTTAATTCTGCAGATGGTGGTTTTACGATGGTATTAATGGGAATAATTTCTTTTTCTCTATTGATGTAATTACACAATTGATAAACTTGTGTTTTATAACAATCGCCAATTACAGATATAGCTCCGCACATATCGCCATATAAAGTGCCATAACCTACCGCAGATTCACTTTTATTAGAGGTATTTAATAATATGTATCCAAATTTATTAGACATGGCCATTAAAATTACTCCACGAGATCTGGCTTGTATATTTTCTTCAGTAAGGTTTGCTTCCAAGCCAGTAAACTCCTGTTTTAGAGTTTCGTCAAAAGAATCGGCTATATTTTTTATGGGGATAATGGTACTTTTACAACCCAAATTTTTCACTAAGTCTTCAGCATCCTTAATAGAATGGTCTGATGAATATTTTGAAGGCATCAAAACAGCCATCACGTTCTCTGCACCCAAAGCTTCACACGCTAAAGCACAAACCAAAGCCGAATCTATCCCTCCAGATAATCCTAAAGTTGCTTTTTCAAATCCAGATTTTTTGAAATAATCTTTAATTCCTAAAATCAAAGCTTGGTAAACTTGTTCAGTATCAGTTGCTCTTTTGCTTTCTTTATTTAAGATGATAGCACTTTGTATCTGCTCCACATCAAAAACCTGAATATCTTCCTCAAAATATTTTAATTCCGCTATTAAATCCCCAGCTTTATCAAAAACTAAAGAACCTCCATCAAAAATTAATTCTGTTTGTGCGCCAACATGGTTTACATAAAAAAGAGGCAGATTGTATTTTCTGCAATTTTGTGAAAGGATAAAAATCCGCTCTTCATCGTGATTATAAGCAAATGGAGATGCAGCTATATTAATCATAAAATCAGGTTCTTCTTTAATCAACTCATCCATTGGGCAAGTTTTATAAAGTGGATTGTTACCTAAATTCCAAAGGTCTTCACAAACCGTTAAAGCAATTTTATGTCCTTTGTAATTGATACATTTAAACTCATGAGCGGGCTCAAAATATCGATATTCGTCAAACACATCATAAGTGGGGAGTAAAGCTTTTTTAACCGTTTGTTTGATCTCTCCATCGGCAATAAAAAGAGCTGCATTGTATAGATCTTTTCCTTCTATAACAGGATTTATAATAGGTAATCCAATAACACAAGCAATACCGTTAGAAGCTTTAGCAATTTCATCGGCGGAAGCTTTACACAACTCAATAAACTCAGGATATTCTAAAAAATCCCTCGGAGGGTAACCGCAAACACACAATTCAGAGAAAACCACCAAGTCTACCCCGTTTGCTTTTTGCTGATTTAACGTTTCTATTATTTTTTTTGTATTTGCCTCAAAATTACCTATGTGGTAATTTAATTGTGCCAAAGCTATTTTCATCTCAAATATTACTTTTAAAAGTAAACCGCTAAATTTAAGCCTAAGTAAGAATTTTTAAGTGTACCAGCGCCAGATTGTATATCTGTAAATCCATTATCAAAGGTTAAACCTCCGGCTAATTTTGTCTTTTCACCAATTGTAAATTCGGCACCTGCACCTATAATTAATGATGCTCTGTAAAACGATGTGGTTTTATAAATATCCAAATTCTCCTGTATAGGAGTGCTACTTAAACCTTTAATATCTTGTTTTGCCCTCACATTAAAACCATTACCTAAACCAAACTGACCAAAAAATTTGAGTCCATTATTTTCAGAAGTACATAGTTTAACAGTAGCAGGTATTTCTATATATTGCAGTTTATAAACTTTTTGTTCGTTAGTTGAGCTTGTTTTGGTTTGTCCGTTAATGGTAGTCAATTTTAAAGCTGTACTAAAAGCATAATTTTGTGCAAAATAAAAATCGCCTAATAAACCATAAGTAAAGCCAGCTCTCAAACCATCGGTTTCTACACCTTGAACGTCAGATTTAATATAACCAAAAGTTGGGTGCGCAGTAAGTCCTAATTTAAAGCCTTTAAAAGTGTCCTCTTGTTGTGCAAAAATAATAGAAGTGCTAAAACATAATATTGTTGCAAATAATATCTTTTTCATAAATTGAGTTTAATAAATTGTTAATTTGTATAGATGAAAACTACTGATTACGCCAAAATTACTCTTTTTTTTATAATATCTTTTTCTATTATGGCTTGCCATCAAGAAGGCAAGATTGATACCAGCAATATCAAAATTGATTTAAAAATTGAAAGGTTTGACCAAGATTTATCTAAGATTAACCCAAATAATTTAAAAGCAAATTTACCACAGCTGAGTAAAAAATATGGCAACTTTTATAACGATTATTTTCAAAAGATTTTAAATGTAGGCCCAACAGATAATAATGATTATGTAGCCACAGTTTCTCAAATATTAGGAGGAAAACCTTTTCAGGATTTGCAACAAGAAACCAATCAGGCTTATCCAAACCTAAATAAAATAAAACCTGAAATAACAGAAGCTTTTAAGAGGATAAAATATTATTATCCTGATTGGAAAGTGCCAAAATTAGTAACCTATATTTCTGGTTTTCAAGTACAAACACCAATTGGAACTGGTTATGTAGGTATTGGCTTGGATATGTTTTTAGGTAAAGATTCTAAATTTTATCCTGCATTGGTAGAAACTATTCCCAGATATATCAGCAGAAGATTTACTTCAGAAAATATAACGCCAAGAGTTGTTGAAGTAATTACAAGAGAAGATTTATTTCCAGAATTAGATAATGATAAAACATTATTGGCAAAAATGATATATAATGGTAAACTATTATATTTCATGAAACAAATTCAGCCAGAGACGGCAGATAGTACAATTATTGGTTATTCTGAAAAACAAATGAAATGGGCTAACGATTATGAATCTGATTGTTATGCTTATTTTTTAGATCAAGATTTATTATATGAAACTGATTATTTTAAAATTCAAAAATACCTTTCTGAAGCCCCTTTTACACCAGGATTAGGAGAAAAAAACGAATCAGCACCTAAACTTGGTTTATTTATTGGGTGGCAAATTGTTAATAATTATATGAAGGAGAATTCTAAACTAACATTGAAAGAATTAATGTTAGAGCGGGATACTCAAAAAATACTAAAAGGGTCAAAATACCGTCCTTCTAATAAAAAGGATTAAACCAATATGAAAATAGGAATAGTTTTAAGTGGTGGCGGAATTAGGGGTATAGCACACTTTGGGGTTTTAAAAGCATTAAAAGATAAGAATATTTCTTTATCAATGATTACAGGAACAAGTGCTGGTGCAATTGCAGGAGCATTATTTGCTAATAATGTAGATCCTTATGACTCATTGCAAATTTTTCAAGAAACTAAACTTTTAAGAATTTTAAGACCCGCATTTCGTTCTCCTGCTTTGTTAAATATAGAGTCGGCAATTCCTTTGTTTAAAAAATATTTACCTCACAACTCTTTTGAAAATCTTCAAATTCCTTTAGTAATTGCTGCTACTAATTTTAATAAGGGAAAACTTGTTTATTTTAAAGAAGGTGATTTAATTAGAAAAGTATTAGCTTCTGGCTGTATTCCAGGTGTTTTTACTCCTGTGATGATTGATGGACAGTATTATGTAGATGGTGGGGTTTTAGATAATTTCCCTATTCAGCCGCTATTAAATAATTGTGATTTTATTATCGGATCTAGTTGTAATCATTTACCAGAGATTGATAAATTTAAAAATATTAAACATGTAGTAGAAAGAGCAGCTATACTTTCTATCAATTCTGATATGGAAGAGAAAAGGAAGCTGGTAGATTTTTTAGTAGAACCTAAAGGTATGGGGCAAACAAGTTTATTTGAAACTAAAAAAGCAGAAGAAATTTTTTGGTTAGCGTATGAAGAAACTTTAAAAGATATAGATAAGCTAAAATCCAAAATGGAAGCAAAAGAAAAAGGCATTACAGTAAAATAATGCCTTTTTAATATTTTAATTTTTTTTTAGTCCTTTAATATCTTCATTACTCCGCTAATTGAAATAGCTGCCCCAATAAAAGTAATTGCCCAGCCAATTAAATCAACCACCATAGAGTGATAAACAAATTGTTTGATAAATATTCCAAACAAGCCAATAAAAACTCCTAAAATAATTATTTTATAATGCGACGGGTTATTTGCGTTTACCATTGTAATTCAATTTTATTTATGTTGCAAAATTAAAATTATTGTTGGAATTACCCTACTAAATCCTAAATCTTTATAATTAATATTACAAGTGTATCAATTACACTTTAGGATTCGTAATTATAATTAATGTTAAGAATACCTACTTTTTTCGTAATTGGATTTATAATTTTTGGCTACAGTTGTAAGCAAGAAGAAAAATTAAATAATTGCGCTAATGTAAATTGTGTACCCCCATCTATATTATTAAGATTAAAGTTTGAAGATAATAAAACAGGAAATGATTTGCTATTTGGATTAAATAAAAAATATGTCTTAAATGATGTTACCATTTATAGTTCAAGATTAAAAAAAGATTTAGAATTTAAAGTGGATAGCTCTGATTCAAGAAGTAACTCAATTATTTTTATTTCTAATTCTTCTGATGAGTTTGCAATTTCTTTAGCTGGCAAAAAAGTAGATGTTTTAAAAGTGGAAACAAAATTTTTAAAAGAAGATTGTTGTGGAACATTACAGCTATCCAGTCTTGTAAGCAATAATTTCAATTCCTCTTTAGCTAATGCTAATCAAAACTTAATTGTTATAAAAATATAATACCTAAACGATTGATTAACCCTAAACATCCTAGTGCAATTGCTTAGGATGTTTTTTTATGATAATTGCTTTTCAATTTTATTGGAACAAAGAAGTTTTGGATTTTAAAATGAATTAAAATTATTATAAATAAAAAACCTCCATCATTTAAAATGATAGAGGTTTTTTAGCTTTCAGTCTAAGGCGTTCTGCTTTAAGCTTTTAAAAATTATCCGTTAGACAATGCCGCCGCTCCACTTACTATCTCAGAAAGTTCTGTAGTAATTGCAGCTTGGCGAGCTTGGTTATAAGCTAATTTTAATTTCTTTAACAAGTCACCAGCGTTATCTGTTGCCTTATCCATTGCAGTCATCCTAGCCCCATGCTCAGAAGCATGAGAGTCCAAAACTGCTTTGTAAAGTTGTATTTTAATATTTTTAGGAATTAATTCCTCAACTATTTCTTCTTTTGAAGGCTCTAAAATATAATCAACCTGATTGGCAGAAACATTAGATTTCTTCTCTGTTTTTGGGACAGGTAATAACTGCTCTGTAGTTAAAATTTGCATTGCTGCATTCTTAAACTGATTATAAATTACTTCTACCTTATCATATTTTCCATCTACAAAACCTTTCATGATAGATTCTGTAATTAAAGAAACATTCTCAAAGTTTAAAGCAGAAAATACTTCATTATTGTTACCTATTACATTGTATTTGCGCTTTTCAAAATAATCCTGAGATTTTTTTCCAATTGCAACAATTTGTAAATTCCCGTTTTTTTGGTAAGCGCTATATCTATTTGCTATTAAATTATTTGCTGTTTTAATGGCGTTCATATTAAAAGCACCAGCTAATCCTCGGTTTGAAGTTACCACCACAATCAGCACATTTTTTACTTCGCGTTCTTGAGTATAAATGGAAACGCCATCTTCTAAGCTGGCAGATAGATTTGCTAAAATTTCTTTTAGCTTATTGGCATAAGGGCGCAATTGAACAATAGCATTGGTTGCTCTTTTTAATTTAGCAGCCGAAACCATCTTCATTGCTTTAGTAATCTGCTGTGTAGAGCTTACCGAAGCTATCCTAATTCTTACTTCTTTTAAATTTGCCATTCTTGTTTTAGTATCTAATAGTAGGTATCAAGTATAAAGACACTTTGCAGTTCTTGATACTTGGTACTAAAATCTTGCTACTTAATATATTTATCAGATAATTCTTTTGCTACGTTTTCTAAAACACTGGTTAAACTATCATCAAATTTACCTGCTTTTAATGCTGCTAAAACTTCTGGATGACGTAACTCTAATTGTGTAGTATATTCTGCTTCAAATTCCCTTACTTTATTTATAGGAACATTTCTCATTAAGTTTTTAACCCCAGCATAAATAATTGCTACTTGCTTTTCAACAGATACGGGCGAAAACTGACCTTGTTTTAAAATCTCTACGTTTCTAGCTCCTTTATCTAACACCAATTTGGTCGAAGCGTCTAAATCAGAACCAAATTTTGAGAAAGCTTCTAACTCACGATAACCTGCTTGATCTAATTTTAATGTACCGGCAACTTTCTTCATTGATTTAATTTGGGCGTTACCACCTACACGTGATACAGAAATACCTACGTTAATAGCTGGACGAACACCTGCGTTAAATAAATTTGATTCTAAGAATATCTGACCATCAGTAATAGAAATTACGTTTGTTGGGATATAAGCAGAAACATCACCAGCTTGAGTTTCAATAATTGGCAATGCAGTTAAAGAACCACCACCTTTTACTATACCTCTAATTGATTCTGGTAAGTCATTCATCGCTTGCGCAATTGAATCGTTTTGGTTAATTTTTGCAGCTCTTTCTAATAAACGACTGTGTAAGTAAAATACATCACCAGGATAAGCTTCACGTCCTGGAGGGCGTTTTAATAATAAAGAAACTTCGCGATAAGCAACTGCCTGTTTAGATAAATCATCATAAACAATTAAAGCTGGTCTTCCTGTATCGCGGAAAAACTCACCAATTGCAGCACCCGCAAACGGAGCGTAAAATTGCATTGGAGCAGGTTCAGCAGCAGAAGCAGCAACAATAACTGTGTAAGCCATTGCGCCTTTTTCATCTAGCGCTTTAACAACGTTAGCAACTGTACTCGCTTTTTGCCCAATAGCAACGTATATACAAAATACAGGCTCACCTGCATCATAAAATTCTTTCTGGTTAATAATGGTATCAATACAAACTGCAGATTTTCCTGTTTGGCGATCGCCAATAACCAACTCACGTTGTCCACGTCCAATTGGAATCATAGCATCAATTGCTTTGATACCAGTTTGTAAAGGCTCTGTAACAGGCTGACGGTAGATAACTCCTGGAGCTTTACGTTCCAAAGGCATTTCATAAGTCTGTCCGGCAATTGGTCCTTTACCATCAATTGGTTGCCCCAAAGTGTTAACCACGCGGCCACACATACCTTCACCTACGTTAATAGATGCTATACGTTTAGTACGTTTAATGGTATCACCTTCTTTAATCTCATCAGATTGACCTAACAAAACCACACCTACATTGTCTTCTTCTAAGTTTAAAACGATACCTTGTAAGCCCGATTCAAATTCAACCAGCTCACCAGCTTGTACCTTTGTTAAACCATAAACACGGGCAATACCGTCACCCACTTGGAGCACTGTACCTACCTCTTCTAATTCAGTTTCTGACTTAAAGCCTGATAATTGCTGACGTAAAATTGCCGAAACTTCATCTGGTCTTACTTCTACCATTTTATTTATTTTTTATTTTTTTTGAAAAACTTTAATCCGCATTTTTTAACTTAATACAGTCGGGCTGTTCATTTATACTGCTCAAAGCCTTAGCCACAAGCCGGTATCCATTGCCATCCCGATTATAAATTTAGGCTATAATTTTTTTAGAAAATTCTTTTTTAACTCTGGTTAAGCTTGTAGCAATACTAGTATCAAACTGCTTATCACCAACTGTTAAAATGAAACCTCCAATTAATTCAGCATCGACAGATTCTTTTAATATTATTTCGCCACCGGTTACTGCCTTAACTTTGTTAATAATTTCATTTCTGGCATCATTACTTAAAGGAGCGGCTGAAATGATTTTAGCAGTAACTATATTTTTAAATACGTTATACTCTCTTAAAAACTCCTTAGCAACACCATAAATAATTTCGGCTCTACCTTTATCAACAACAATCTTTAAAAAAGCTGAAGTTACTTTATGTATTTTATCTCCAAAAATAGCTTTTAGTATTGCATTCTTTTTTCCCAACGGGATAATGGGGTTTTTTACAACCGCTTGCAACTCTGTGTTTTTTCTTAATGTATCCACAAAAAGCTGCATATCACCTTTAATTTCCTCTAAAGCTTTTTGCTCTAAAGCTAAATCCAAAAGAGATTTTGCGTATCTTGATGCTACTTTAATTTCTGACATATTTCTTGAGTTTAAAGTGGTAGGTTTTAGGTATTAAGTTTTAGGTTTTCCCCACATCTTTTCACCTATTACTTACAACTAATCACCTATAACCTAAACCTAATTCAATTCCACATCCTTTAACAAGTCACTAATTAAAGCATCTTGTTTTTGCTTATCATTAAATTGCTTTCGCAATACTTTTTCAGCAATATGTAAAGCTAAAGAAGCCACTTGGTTTTTTACCTCTCTTAAAGCAGCAATCTTTTGATTATTAATTTCCACTTTTGCTTTCTCAATCATCTTATTTCCTTCTTCTTGCGCTGCGTTCTTGGCCTCTGCAATAATCTGGTCTTTAATTTCTTTTGCTTCTTTTAAGATTTCATCACGTTCAACTCTAGCTTGCTTTAATAAGGTTTCGTTTTCACTTGATAAACGAGCCATTTCTTCTCTAGCTAAATCGGCTTTATTTAAAGCTTCTTCAATAGAACGTTCACGCTCATGAATGGCACCTAACATAGGTTTCCAAGCCAATTTTTTCAACAATACTAAAAGTATCAAGAATGAAAGTGCGGTCCAAAAAACTAATCCAATACTGGGGGTTACTAAATCCATTTGCTATAATAATTTAATGTTAATCATTTTTTAAAAATCAGAAATGCAACCAATCGTTACATTTCTGATTTAATTTAGGAATTCCTTAAGCAGGATTGTTTCCTAATAAAGCCACTACCACACCAAACAAAGCAACACCTTCAATAAGTGCTGCAGCGATGATCATTGCAGTTTGAATTTTTGAAGCAGCCTCAGGCTGACGAGCAATACCTTCCATTGCTTTTCCACCAACTTGACCAATACCGATACCTGCACCGATAACTGCTAAACCTGCACCAATTGCAGCGATTGAACCTACCATAACTGTAATTTTAATATATGATTGTTAAACAAAATGTTTCTTTTTTTAATAGAACAAAGCTCTTTAATCTTTATTCTTTGATCTTTAATCTTTTTTAATGGTGATGTTCTTCTACCGCAGTTCCAATAAATAATGCAGTTAACATCGTAAAAATAAAGGCCTGTAAAAACGCGACCAATAATTCTAAAACATCCATAAATAATACGAATGCAATAGATACCGGTGCAATAGCCAAGGTTTTAAAAATAAATATTAAGGATATTAAACTTAAAACAATTATATGCCCTGCGGTTATGTTCGCAAATAAACGAATCATCAATGCAAAAGGCTTAGAAAAAACGCCAATAATTTCTACAACCCACATAATAGGCAATAACCAAAAAGGTACATCTGGCTTAAATATGTGACTCCAGTAATATTTGTTCCCATTAATGTTAACAACTACTAATATTATAAAGGCCAAAACCATTGTTACCGCAATGTTGCCTGTTACGTTTGCACTGCCAGGAAAAATTGGAATTAACCCCATCATATTATTTATCCAAATAAAGAAAAATACAGTTAATAATAGAGGCATAAACTTTTCAAATTTATAACCAATATTAGGTCTGGCAATATCATCCCTCACAAAAACAACAATTGGCTCAACCCAAGATTGTAATCCTTTAGGGGCTTTACCTACACGTTTTTTATATGAACCTGCAACGCTTGAAAAAATTAACAGTATTACAATTACTGAAATAAATAAAGCAGCAACATTCTTAGTGATAGAAAAATCATAAATTTTTGAAGTCACTTCTTCATCAACTTTTCCATTGCTATTTAAAGCAACAATGTGTTCTTCCTCATTTAAATAAGTATAGTATTTTCCACTAAAAGGGATTGCTTCGTGGTGTTCATTTAAAAGGTTTGCCGAAGAAAAAAGTTCTAAACCTGAGGGAGTATATAAAATAACTGGTAAAGGAATAGAAGTGTGTCCCCATAAATGCCAGCTATGTGAATCTCCAATATGTTCTAAAATTATAACTGTAGGGTCAAATTTTTCTTCTTTAAGTTTGTGAGAATCCTGAGTAACCTCATCTTTAACAACTTCTTGAACGTTCTCATTTTCTTGTCTTGCGAAAGAATTAAATGATAAAAAAAGCAAGAAAAAAGCGAATACAGCCTTTATTGATGAATTTTTATAATTTAAAAAGGGGTTAAAATCCATTTACTACGTGTTTTTTACTTTTTGTTTTGGTGGCGCAAGTTACGTAACAAACAATAAATTTCAAAGGTTGTAAACAATAAATAAATAGAAAAAAAATTTAACATAAATAAAAGGCTGTCTACTTTAATTTTTTGGGTATAAATAAGAATAAATGCCAAAGTTAACAATAGTCTTATAACGATAGATCCTAGTAAAATCCCACTTTGATGATCGCCTCCTTTTTTTAAACCAAAATAAGAAAATAGATATACAATTAAAGTGATAAAGGCCATATAAAAATATACAACCCAAAAATGAGGAATTAAAAAATGCTGTGGAAAATATAAATATTCAACTGTCCAGTATCCTAAACCAGCAACTATAACCAACAAGATATAAAAAAAGGAAAAGCTTTTTAATGTCATTCTTTCAGTGTCTTAAAAACAAAATACAAAGAAATAGCAACACCAATTAAACTTAAACCAGCTGTATAATAAGGTGTTTGGGTTTGTTGATTTTGATCTAATTTATAACCGATAAATGTAAAAACACCTATAATTCCTACCATTTGAAAACCCATCGAGGAATACTTAATGTAAGATTTAAGCGGTTGCTTCTCTTTTTCCGGTTTCTTTTCCATCATTAATAGATATTTGTATTGCTGTTTGAGAAATACCAGTTTGACAATGACCGGTTAAATTAGCGCCATTTTCTACTACCAATTTATTTGAAGAAACATCACCAATTAAATTTGCTGTGGCTTTTAAAAATAATGTTTCTACAGTACTAATATTTCCTTTTACTAAACCATTTATTTCTGCACTTTCAGCATTAATATCACCTAAAACTTCTCCTGTATTGCCTATTACCACCTTTGCCTTAGATTGTATATTTCCTATAATTTTACCGTCAATTCTAATATCTCCTTTGGTAACTAAATCTCCATTAATTTCGGTACCTAAACCTATAATATTAATGGAATTTGCTTTTAGATCTCTTGCTACACTTTCTGTTTTTTTCTTTCCAAACATAATGATATTTTTAAAAGGTCATATAATTTACTGGGTTTACTGCCGTTCCGTTAAACCAAAGTTCAAAATGAAGATGCGGACCAGTAGAATATTCCCCAGAATTACCAACAACCGCAATCACTTCGCCTACACTTACAAAACTTCCAACTTTTTTCAAAACTACTGAGCAATGTTTATAAAACGACAATAAATTATTGTTGTGTTGTATAGCTATAACATAACCAGTTTCTGAAGTAAAGTTAGAAAATACAACGGTCCCCTCCAATGTTGCTTTAATATTCTCGTTTTTCCTTGTGGCAATATCAATTCCAAAATGTTGTTTTTTCGAATCAAAAACTTCGGTAATTTGCCCTCTTAATGGACTAAAAAAAGTATAGGATAATATACCTGTTTTAGGTTTGTTCTCTTCTTCATTTAAATCAAATTTGCCCTCAGATTCAATCATTTTCCTTAAATCTTTTTCTTCTTTGGTTATTTTCTGATTTAAAACGATACTGTCTGTAGCTTTAGAATTATCATTAACTGGCTTTTTTGATTGAATTTGGCCAATATTTCCGTTCATTACATTTTTCAAGTTATTTAAATAAACTTCATTTGCTTTTGCTAATTGTTGTAATGAATCGGCTTTTGAATAAGCTGCAATAATTTCTTTTTTTGAGGTAGCGTTAGTATTGCCTGATAAATACTCTCTTAAAGGGGTAAATTTTATGGTGGTTATTGTTAAAAAAATGAAGAGAATTGCGAATGCAACTGTTCCTATAATTAAATACCATAATGAAGCGTTAAATGATGCTTTTTCTTCAAATGTATCATCATTTAAAATTACAAGCTTATACTTTTCTTTAAGCTTGTCTATGAGCTTTTTACTTTTACTCATTTATATATTTATAAAATCTTTTCTTAATTATATCTTTATTTCGTTATTATCGGCAATATAAAATAATTTTGCCCGTATTAATTTACAACTCCTAAAATTAAAATATTGAAAATATCAAATAAGGGATTTCTTGTTTTTTTTAATTTGTTTTTAAGCATCGCTATTCTTGGTTGTTCTACAAAAAAGGAAAGCGGCAAAAAAACTAAATTTATGAAAAACGTAACGGCTCACTATAACATTTATTTTAATGCTCGTGAGCAGTTAAACGAAAGTCTTAACACTATTAGAAACTCTAATGAAGATGACTTTAACCAAATTTTATCAATTTATCCATTACCAGATGAATCATCATCTGCAAACGAGGAAGAGAATTTAAATACTGTTATTGCTAAAGTAAACAAAATTGCAATTGAAAAATATGAGAGCAACTGGCTTGATGACGCTTATCTTTTATTGGCTGATGCTGAATATTTAAAAAGAGATTTTTACAATGCTATTGAATACGATAGCTATGTAAGTCTCACTTTTCCTAGAGAAAATAAAAATAAATTAGCCGCTTATTTAGGTCAGGTTAAAAGTGATTTTGCACTAGATTTAAATGATGAAGCAGATTCTGTTTTAAAATTAGCTATTAGTCTGAATTCAAAATATCAAAAAGATGATTTAGAAGCTTTACAAGCCGAGCTGGCATTACGAAAAAATAACCTAACTGAAGCAATTGATCATTTATTAAAAGCGATTGATCAAACAAAAGAAAGATATTTAAAAATACGATGGCGATATATTTTGGCACAATTGCAGGAAAAAAATAACGAACCTCAAAAAGCTATCGATAATTATGATAAGATTGCGAAAAGTAATGCTGCCTTTGAAATTTCATTTAATGCAAATCTTTCTAAGATTAGGATTTCTGAAAGTCAACAAGGAAAAGAATTTGATAAAATTGCCACTTTAAAAAGATTATTAAAGGAGGATAAAAACAGAGAATTTAAAGAGCAGATATATTATCAGATTGGGAACGCTTACCAAGATAAAGGTGATTTGGTTAATGCAACTTCCTTTTATTCAACTTCTACACGCACTGTTCCAAATACGGTTAAACAAAAAGGATTAAGTTATCTAAAATTAGCTCAAATTAACTTCGAGCAACTCAAAAATTATAAACAATCTCAGCTATATTATGATAGTACTTTACAATATCTTCCAAAATCTTACCCAGGCTACAACGATATAGATATAAAAGCCAATAACTTACAATATTTAGCAGATAGGTTGAATATCATTGATGATCAAAAAGAATTATTACAGTTTTCTAATCTTTCTGAAGATGATTTAAAAAAGAAATTAGATGAACGCTTTATAGCGAAAACTGCAATTGATCCAGGCCAAAAAAGTATTGTGGATAACGGTGCATTAACCAGTATACAAGATTTTTCATCATCAAATAAAACTGCTGGCACATTTTATTTTTATAATAATGCAGCAATTAGTCAAGGTTTATCATCATTTAAACAGAAATGGGGTAATAGAAAATTAGCAGACAATTGGAGAACAAGTAGCACAAGTTTGCCATCAGAAATCGCTAAAAATGTAAATTCTGCTGGAAATTTAGGCAATGGGGTAGATGCAGATTTGAACACAATACAAGAAAACATGGATTCGCTTAAAGCAAGGTTTGTAAAAACTATACCTTATAGTCCTTATCAGAAATCTCAAGCTAATAATAAGATTGCCCAATCATTATATGAGATTGCTGTTTTTTATAAAGATGTTTTAAAAGATAATTTAGAAGCTATTGAGGCTTACGATGCTATTGTATTAAATTATCCAAACCAAGAAAATGCCGCAAGTATATATTATCAACTATATAGGTTAACGGCATCAATGGATAAAAACACCTCAGAAGATTATAAGCAACAATTATTAGAGAAATATCCTGGGTCTATTTATGCGAAAACTATTTTAGACCCAAGTTTTGGAAAAGATGAAGAAACTTTAAGGCAAAAAGTTAAAGATTATTACGGCTCTGTTTATACTCTTTTTAAACAAAAGAAGTATGAAGAAGTATTAAATAAAATTTCTGAACTAAAAATAAATTTAGGCGATTTTAAAGGATTAGATGCACAATATGCTTATTTAAAATCTTTAGCTATTGGACATACTCAAAAGGCACCTATATTTTTAGCAAATTTAAATGAAATTGCTTCAGCTTATCCAAATGATATTGAGGTTACTCCAAGGGTACAACAACAAATTAGTTTTATTGAAGCAAATAAAACCGCTTTTAATTTAAGGCATACTGCCCTAATTGATTATGATGCTAATGATTATCTCTTAACTCAACCTGTTTTTGTTGATATCCCAAAAATAGAACAGAAAAAACCTGAACAAATAACAATAATTGATCAGCCAAAATTGCTTGAGCCTAAAAAGGAAGAACCTGTAAAGCAATCGGTCCCAAAACCAATAAAGGAAGTAGAACCTGTAAAACAAGTTACAGTTGTAGAAAAGCCGATAGTTGTTGAAGAGCCATTAAAAGAAAAGAAAGAGGAAAAATCAAATATCCCGGAGCCTATAAAACCAAAACCAGTAATAGAAACGCCAGCTCCCGAAGTTCCAAAAGTAATTGTTACTGAAAAACCAAAGGGGATAATTTTTAGTGAGGATAGTAGGCAGAAATATTTAATTGTTATAGATATCTCTGATCCAAAACAAAACATTGCACAACCGTTTTCTAAGCTATCCCAATATTTTTATTCTAAATTTGATCCTTCTTCAGTAAAATTAGTGATAAGAGTAGTAGGAGGAACAGAAAAATTTGTAATCATTAGTGGAGATTTTTATACCAAAGATGAAGTACAAGTGGTATCTGATGATTTGAATAACAGTATGCCTCAAATTATGGAGGGGCAAACTAAGTTATATCAGAAGTTTATAGTCTCTGAAGATAATTTAAAACTTTTGGTTAGTAAAGATGCTGTTGACCAATATTTAAAATTTATAAAAAAATAATGTTAAATAAAGAAACGCTAACCAATAGTGATGTACAGAAATTTACAAAGATTTTTTGGAAAACTATTTTAGGATTTTTTCTATTTTTTGTATTCATTATTCTAGCTACAAGTTTTGGGTTATTTGGAGAATTACCATCTTTTAGAGATTTAGAGAATCCAAAAAGTAACCAAGCCTCTATAATTTTTACTGCAGATAAAACAGAACTTGGAAACTACTTCGTTCAAAATCGTTCAAATGTTCGTTACCAAGATATTTCACCAAACGTTATTAATGCATTAATTTCTACAGAAGATGTAAGATTTAAAGAACATTCTGGAATTGATTTCAAAAGAACTTTTACCATTTTTTTTTATAACCTTATTGGGAAAAAACAAGGTGGAAGTACCATTACCCAACAATTGGCTTTAAATTTATTTTCTGGAGAGCCTAGGGCTAAATCCGCTTTAAAGCGGATTCCTCAAAAATTAAGAGAGTTAATTGTTTCTATAAAATTAGAAAGGAACTATACCAAAGAAGAAATCATCACTATGTATTTAAACACGGTTGATTTTGGGAATAATTCTTACGGGATAAAATCTGCAGCTCAAACTTATTTTAATACCTCGCCATCAAAATTAAGCGCATCTCAAGCTGCAACTTTAGTAGGCATTTTAAAAGGAGTTACATTATATTCTCCAACCAGAAATCCAGATCGTTCTCTTGGACGTAGAAATTTGATTTTGAGCAAAATGGCTGATGAAGATTACATCACTCCAGAAATTTATCAAACATCTAAAGGTTTACCCTTAGATCTTCACTTTAGACCAACAAGTCATAGTCAGGGTTTAGCAACTTATTTTAGAACCATTTTAAAACAAGATATTCAAAAAACCTTTAATGAACTCTCAATTACAAAAGCAGATGGAACCCCTTATGATTTAGATAGAGACGGATTAAAAATTTATACTACCATTGATTCTAAAATGCAAAAATATGCAGAGGAAGCGCAACGTGAGTATATGAAAGATTTACAAAGGCAATTTAAAGCACATTGGAAAGGAATGAATCCTTTTAAAGGAAATGAAGCTTTATTAATACAAGGAATGCATAGATCCGATAGGTATATTGCATTAAAGGAAGCTGGGAAATCTGATGATGAAATTGCTGAAAGTTTTAATACACCTACTAAAATGAGTCTTTTTACTTGGAAAGGAGATATTGATACCACCATGAAACCAATAGATTCTATAAAGTATTATAAAATGATTTTGCGCAACTCTATGATGGCTATGGATCCTAATAATGGAGATGTTAAAGCTTGGGTAGGAGGGATTGATTTTGAACATTTTAAATACGATCAAGTTAAAATGGGAACCAGGCAAGTAGGTTCTACTGCTAAACCTTTTACTTATGCTGTTGGTATTCAAAATGGTTATTCTCCATGTTATGAAGTCAATAACGTTCCTTTTACAGTTACTGGTTACGGCGAACCTTGGACACCAAACGGATATGGCTCTATACCAGGAATTTTGACACTAAGGAAAGCGATGGCAAATTCTCAAAACTTTATCACAGCATGGCTCATGCAGCAAGTTGGGCCAACCGCTGTTGCTAACCTAATAAAAAGAATGGGAGTTACTTCGCCTGTTCCTCCATATCCTTCAATAGCTTTAGGTTCTTTTGAGGCTTCGGTTTATGATATGACAGGCGCATATAGTGCTTTTGTTAATCATGGAGTTTGGACAGAACCTATTTACTTAACTAGAATTGAAGACAAAAATGGTAATGAGCTTTATAGCCGTAAACCTAAAGTTGTACAAGCATTAAATGATCAACATGCCTACGTAATGACTTATATGTTAAAAGGGGTAGTGGAGCAAGGAACTGGGGTACGGTTGCGATATAAATACGGATTAAATAATCCAATAGGAGGAAAAACGGGTACTACAAATAATAATTCTGATGGTTGGTTTATGGGCATAACCCCACAATTAGTCGCTGGGATTTGGACGGGTTGCGAGGATAGGGCA
Source organism: Sphingobacteriales bacterium (assembly GCA_038237895.1). GTDB lineage: Bacteria > Bacteroidota > Bacteroidia > Sphingobacteriales > Sphingobacteriaceae > Pseudopedobacter. The sequence goes on from JBBRYE010000029.1 coordinate 18,296, forward strand.
ATTCATTTTAGAAGTACAAATTTAGGCGAAGGTGCAAATACAGCCTTGCCAATTTTTGCCTTATTTATGAAAAAGGTTTATGCCGATAATACCTTAGGAATTAAAAAGGGAGATTTTGAACCGCCAAAGGGAGGCTCAACGATAACTTTGGATTGTAATCAGTACCAAGCGCCCAATCAAAACTCAGGAAATAATAAAAATAAATCTGGTTCTGATTTAGATGAACGGTTAGGATTTTAAAAAATAATAGGATATTAAAATGAACCACCTTTTGGGTGGTTTTTTTATTTTTGTAATTCTTATGTTCGATTATAAAGCAGCTATAAAAAACATCCCTCACAAACCAGGTGTATATCAATATTATGATGTTCATAACGAGTTAATTTATATTGGTAAAGCTAAAGACTTAAGAAATAGAGTTTCATCTTATTTTAATAACGATAATTATAAGGTTAATGCCAAAACAAAGGTTTTAGTTGGTAAGATTAATAACATCACTTTTACTATTGTAGATACTGAAATAGATGCGTGGTTGTTAGAGAATAGCTTGATTAAAAAGCATCAGCCTAGGTATAACATCATGTTAAAGGATGATAAAACATACCCTTGGATTGTTATAAAGAATGAAAAATTTCCTCGCATACAATGGACTAGAAGATTAGTAAAGGATGGTTCTAAATATTTAGGTCCATATCCATCAGTAAGTATGATGCATTCTATTTTAGGTTTGATAAAAGAAACCTATCAATTAAGAACATGCAGTTTGCCATTAAATGAAGCAAACATAAATGCTGGGAAATTTAAGGTTTGTTTAGAATATCAAATTGGTAACTGTAAAGGGCCGTGTGAGAATTATCAAAATGAGGAAGACTATAATCAATCTATAGAAGAAATTAAAGATATTTTAAGCGGAAAGATAGGAAATGTATTAAGGGGATTAAAGGATAGGATCAATCTATATGCTTCTGAAATGAATTTTGAAATTGCTTATCATTTACAAAGAAAGTATGAGCTATTAGAAAAATATCAAAGTAAATCTACTGTAGTAAATTCTTCTATCACTGAAGTTGATGTTTTTAGCATTGCCGCAGATGAGAAATTTGGGTTTGTGAATTATTTAAAAGTGATGCATGGTACAATCATTCAAACTCAAACTATAGAGATAAAGAAAAAATTAGATGAATCTGATGAGGAATTATTATCCATAGCCATTTCAGAGTTTAGGTCTCGTTTTAAAAGTGAATCAAAAGAAATTATTGTTCCATTTGAAATGGACATTGAGGATGAAAACGTAAAATTTACGGTTCCTAAGCAAGGAGAGAAAAAGAAACTTTTGGAGCTTTCTCAAAAGAATGTGTTATTCTTTAAAAAGGATAAGATTGAGCAATATGAGAAGCTTAATCCAGATTTTAGAACAGACCGTTTGCTTACGCAGATGCAAAAAGATTTACGTTTAAGCGAGCTACCAAGACATATAGAATGTTTTGATAATTCAAACTTTCAAGGAAATTATCCGGTTTCTGCAATTGTTGTTTTTAAAGATGCAAAGCCTTCTAAAAAAGATTACAGACGTTTTAACGTCAAAACTGTTGAAGGGCCAAATGATTTTGCAACTATGGAAGAAGCAGTTTTTAGAAGGTATAGAAGAATGTTAGAAGAAACATCTCCATTACCTCAATTAATTGTTATAGATGGAGGAAAAGGTCAATTATCATCTGCTGTAAAAAGTTTAAAACTACTGGGCATTTATGATAAAGTTGCTATCATCGGCATTGCAAAAAGGTTAGAAGAATTGTATTATCCGGGAGATCAATATCCGTTGTATCTTGATAAAAAATCAGAGACTTTAAAAATTATCCAGCAGTTAAGAGACGAAGCACATCGTTTTGGGATTACATTTCATAGAAAGAAAAGAGACCAAGGAACATTAAAAACAGAACTCGAATTAATAACTGGAATAGGAAAAACCTCGGCTCAAAAGCTGCTAACTCATTTTAAATCAGTCAAAAATATAAAAGAAGCAAATGAGAAGGAGTTACTAGAAGTAATCAACACCAAACAGGCAAAATCTATATTAGATTTTTTTCAACAAAAAAGCCCTTCTGATTAGAAAGGGCTTTTTTAATTTATTTGTAAGATTTTTAATGGTCCCACATGTCTTGTTCATATTGAATTAAAGATTTCTTAATTCTATCAGCTTCTAACAATTTATCTAAGCCAGATTTTAAATCTGGATCTGTAGCCAAGCTATTACCTTGTGGGTTAGACTCTTCTACAATAATACTTGAGAAATATCTTAATTGAAATACATCATCAAATGTATATCTGATTTTTTCGTTTGGATGGTAAACTGTGAATTTGCACAAATAATCTCTAATAGTTGGATAGTTTAGATAGAAAAGAGCACTCATATCTGCGCCAACTTCTCCTAATTTGATTTGTTTATCCGCAAGGTTTTTATCTTCATTTGCAATTGAACTTAAAGTTTTAATTCCAGGATATACAATAGACATAGCAATTATAAAAGATTTAAATTCTGATCTATTAGTGTCAAAATACCAATCCTCAATTATTCTTAAAGCTAATTTCGAGGTCACTAATTGATCCCCATATTGTCTTATACCGAATGAACCAACTTTATTGTCAATGATTGTCTTAGCGCCACCATCTACCTGGGGTATAGGATCTTGTAAAGTACCAGTATTTTTATCCCATTTTTGATAAGCTTCTATTTTAAAGCTTTCAACACCCTTCATTAAAATATCGATAAAGTTTTTACCGGCATCTGCAGGTACAAGATATCTATTTGCAGGATCTGCGAAATAAATATCTCTAGTAATCCTTTTAGCAAAGATAACATCGTCACTTTTTACTCGAGGTAGTTCAGGAGCACAATTTTTCTCTTCTTTGCCCATTTCCTTTTCTTTATCCAATTTATTTTCTTCAGATTGTTGAAAAATAGAATAAATGGGTTTTACCTTCCTTTTAATGGTATCCGTTGTTGCGGTAGGAGCTGGAGTTACTGTAGGATTTTGCGCAAGCGCAAAACCCGTAACAAACATTAAAAATAAACTAATTTGAACCTTTTTCATAATTAATTGGCTGAAACTGATATTATATTTGAGAGCTTTCTAGTAGTATTATCTTCTCCATAAGCTTCTATATTTTGGAAAGTAACAATATCTCCAGAAGTCAAAGAATTTATTGATTTTCTCATCTCGTTAGTAAAACTTCCATCATTAGATTGCATAATAACAACGTCTTGACGATATTGGGATATCAATAAAGTAAATTTTGTTACTTTAAATTTCAAATCGAAGTCAAAATCTTTTAACTCAGCTTCTAATCTATTTGTGCCTTTAAGTGTAGCAATGGGAACTCTTCCGGATACCTTGCCCGCAAAAGTAGCAACCGGATCAGGTACTTTCTTAACCCTAAATTTAGTTGCACCTAAAACTTGTGTCTTACCTTTTTCTATCTCTGCAGATACAGTAACTGTTGCCTCACTTCCACCAGTAACCTTAACTACATAGTTTCCGTTAGCACCAGATATAGAACCACCACTTACACTTACTTTTAATTTTTCTTTTGCGATACCAGGAGCAGAAACTGAAACTGGATTAGCTACCCCCATATAAAATACGTTCATTTTATCCGGAGAAACCACTGCTGATGGTCTTGCAACCTGATATTCTATAGGATCTGTTGTGAAAGATTTAATCTCGCCACTAGTTGGATCTTTAAATGAAACTGTACCAGTCCATTTATAAACACCTTCTTTAGTACCTCCAGATTTATATTTACCTACACCGCCTTCATTTGGTAATAATGATCCATTAACTTTAGCATCGATCTGAATATTTGAACTACCTGCTGTTAAAAACACATCAGCTTCGTAAGTCTGTCCTGCTAAAATGTAACTGCTTTTTGCTACTGCAACTGCTCTGTAAGAATCAACTACACCGCCACCTGTCGTTTCTTGGTATAATTTATTAATTACATAAGCCTCTGCATTTTTAGCATCGTTTTGAAACTTAGATAACAATGTAATGGTAGATGTTAAAGGCTTGCCCTCTCCAAAATTATAATCTGCCCAAGATTGTTGGGTTCCGGTGCTCTTATTTGTTTTTGGCCATTGTAATTCCAACCCAATTGCTTTTGGAGTTTGACCAATTAATGATGCTAATTTTTTACCAGCTTCATTAATTTTACCTTGTAAAACATCTGCCTTTTTTTCTTCTACTAATTCTTTATGAGAAATTCCTAAATCATCTCTCTTTTTTAAATCTCCATTGTCGTCTAAACCGTCAGTTTCTTTAATTAGTTCTTGCTTTAATTTTTCAATTTCTGCAACTAATCCGTCACCAATTTTTTTAGCTTCCTGAGCTTTATTATAATTCACTTCTGCTTTTTTAGGAGCATTATCATAATAATTTTTGAAAAGGGTCATGATAAACTTTAAACGATCGTTCATGTTTTCATTACTCGTTTCTAAACCATCTCGTACTGTTTTAAAAGCATCTAGTACGGTATTACTTACGTTTAATGCCAACATTGCCATTAGCACTAAATACATAATACCGATCATTTTTTGCCTTGGGGTTTCCTTACCGCCTGCCATATCTTAATTTTTAAAGCGCTGTTTAAATTAAATTTTTAAATGAAAATTATGCTCTTGGTTGATTCATGGCTGATAACATGTTGCCATAAACTGCATTTAAGCTAGATAGATTCCTTGATAATTTAGCAACTTCATCTTTAAATTGCTTAGAATCATCCATTGATTCATTAAAATTTGACATAGTTTGAGATAAGTTGGCGTAAAACTTATTCATTGATTTTAGGTGTGCACTAGAATCTTGTAATTCTAATTCGTAAACTGCATTTAGAGCAGAAATATTTTTACCTAAACTATTAATTTGATTATGATATTCTTTTGAACCAGAAGATGCATTTGCAATTTCGGTAACACCTGCAGTTGCTTGATCAAATGCAGCACTTAATCCAGAAGCTTTTACAGATGCTGTTTTAACGTTTGTAGCAAACTCATTAGTTGCTAATGTAGCATCTGCTGCATTAGATATAGCACCAACTTTATTTGTGAAATTTTCTAAGCCAGCTTTTATTTGAGCAATAGCATCTTCTCCAATTTTTAAATCAGGTAAGCCACCACCACCTGCAGATCCTTTGATTTCTAATTCGTTCAATTTAACTGGCTTATTCATATCAATTTGGTTGCCTGCAAAATCTTCGGATAATTGAGGATATACTTTTTCCCAATGTGGATCTTTATGAGGAGGTACAAAACCCATGATAAAAAATAATAATGCTTCGGTTCCTAAACCTACACCGATGATGATTTCACCATAAGGTAAATGGAGGATTTTAAACATTGCCCCAATAATTACTACTGTTGCACCCCATGATATAATTGCATCAAGAGTTATTTTAAATTTCTTTTTTTGAGCCATTTTTTTTGAACGTTTTTAGTTTTAGGATTTGTTTTATTGTGTTTTTAAATTGTGCTTATGGTTTCATTTTGCCTGGTTTGTCTTTAATGTCTCTTCCTAAGAAAGGAGTTACACATCTAAAACCAATTGAAGATCTTGCAGAATCTGGATATTCATAAGATTTTGCAGAGTTTTGTAAGAAATAACCAATGTCTTTCCAGGAGCCACCTTTTACAACTCTTTTTTTGTTATAATCTGGGTCTCCTTTTTTAACTGCTTTATTAAAAGATGGATTTATAGTACTTACATAAGCTGTCGCAGCATCGCTGTAAATAGAACTTGTCCATTCTGCAACGTTTCCAGCCATATTATAAAGACCATAATCATTAGGAAAATAAGATTTCACATAAACTGTAAAAGCTCCACCATCATCAATATAATTACCTCTACCTGGTTTAAAGTTTGCTAAAAGACATCCTTTTGCATTTCTTATGTAAGGACCGCCCCAAGGATAACTTGTCTGAACCCTACCACCTCTAGCCGCATATTCAAATTGGGCTTCTGTTGGTAACTCATAATCCAATCTCTTATTGGTCATTTTTTTGGAATCTTTATAAGATTCATTCAATCTAGATCTCCAAATATTAAATGCGTTTGCTTGTTCCCAATTAACCCCAACAACAGGATAGTTAGCAAAAGATGGGTGTGAAAAATATCCTTTAGCCATTGGGTCATTTTGAGCATAGGTAAAATCAGAAATCCAAACTAGCGTATCAGGATATATAAAAGTTTCTTCTTTTACAATAAATTCTTCTCTGCTTACTGAAATACCGTTTTTATTTAGATTAGGATCTCTAGCTCCTCTGTAAGCCGCTGCTTTTTTGTAGTCTACCCAAGCATAATCATATTTTAATTGCTCAACTTTTAACTCTTTTTTATTAAAAAACTTTTCGTTTCCATCATAATACATGGATTTTTCTAGTTTATCTTTCAAAGTTTTGTCGCCCCATAAACCTTTTTTTGAATTAACGGCTTTCCAATTGATGTAGGTACTTGCTTTTCCTTTAGATTTTAAAAGGTACTTTGCAGGTTTACCAACTTGATAAAAAGCAATGGAATCTCTAACCCAGTTTACAAACTGTTTGTATTCGCTGTTAGAAATTTCTGTTTCATCCATGTAAAAGGCAGAAATGGTAACTTGTTTATTTTGTGGGAATTGGGAGATGGTGATGTCTTGATCAACCTGACCCATTACAAAAGTTCCTGCAGGGATATAGACCATCCCATAAGGTAATTCTTGCTTAACTGTTTTGTTAGTAACCCCTACTAATTCTCCTCTTCCATCTCCCTTTCCACAACTAGAAAAGGCAATAGAAATCAATATCAGGGCTGATACGTATAAATTCTTCATGTGCTATACAAGTTTTATTGTGTTTTCCTTGTGTAAAAAACGTGTGTAATATACAGAAATTCAACATTTTCAAGTAAATTATTTTTCAATTGTAAATTTTTTATCTGTTTGATTATAAAACTTCTAAAAATACAATCTCAAAATTTTAAATTCAATACCAACTACTAGGTATTTTTTATTGTCGAATTTCTGTTCTAATACGATTAGTTTTTAAAAAAAGTTTCAAAAAAAAAGCGACCTATTTAAACAGGTCGCTTTATATTAGTAGTTAACATTTACTTTATAAATTTTATATACTGCTCAATTGCCATTGTCATTGATGGAGCTTCTGGTAATGGAGCTGGAATATCTAAAATAAGGTTTGCGTCTAAAATTGCTTGCTGTGTTGTTTTTCCAAACGCTGCTATCCTGGTATTATTTTGTTTAAAGTTAGGAAAGTTCACAAAAAGTGATTGTACACTAGATGGGCTAAAGAAAACAATCACATCATAAAATACTTCGGCTAAATCGGATAAATCAGACACCACTGTTTTAAAAAGGACTGCAGGAGTAAAATCTATTCCCTGTGTTTTTAAAAAAGTGTCTGTAGCTTCTGCTGCGACATCAGAACAAGGATATAAAAACTTTTCTGAGCTATGTTTTTTTAACACATCAGCTAAGTCTCTTGCGGTTTGTTTTCCGAAAAATATTTTACGCTTTCTGTATTGTATATATTTTTGAAGATAAAGTGCAATAGATTCTGAAAGACAAAAATATTTCATATCCGTTGGCACTTCGTATCTTAATTCTTCGCATACTCTAAAATAATGGTCAACAGCATTCCTACTAGTTAATATCACTGCAGAGAAATCTGGAAGATTTATTTTATCCTTTCTAATATCTTTACCTGGTATTCCTTCTACGTGTATAAAGGATCTAAAATCTATCTTTAAATTTAATGATAATGCAATATCATAATAAGGTGACTTTTCTCCTTCTGGTTCTGGCAAGGTTACCAGTATACTTTTTACTTTAGTTTTTCGCTCTTCAAAATTAATTTCCATATACACTATAAACTATTACTTATTGTTTTTGCAAATAAAATTATCGGACAAATTTCAAGAGTGCAAAGATAAAGAATTAAATAAAATTTTGATAACCTGTAGTTTAATAAAATATTAAATGTTATTCTGATAAATTGCAGCCCAATTATTCCTATAAACACTATTAAAAATATATTTGAAAATAGGTTTCCGTTAGTATCTTTAGTTAAAATTAAATAAAGTGTAATTGGCAATAATAAAAAAAGGGTGTTAAAGTATGTTAGATAGATCAGATTTAGATAATCTCTGATCAACTTTTGGATTTGGAAAAGAAAACCAATAAACCTTATTATGAAAATTTTTAATCCAAAAAAAAGAAAAACTAAGCCAGAAACGATAAGATAGTTATCGAAATTTTTTGCTTGTGCAAACCCTTTAAGTTTATAAAGTATAATACTTATAAATAATCCTAGCGTTAAAGAAAAAAGCACATATAAGAAAAAAAAATGCCATGATACTAATGCATTATCTTCTTTATTAATTTGAAGTAAAGTTCTAGTCTCAAAAAATGCTCTTAACAAAAGTGAAATCTCCTTAAAAAAGATAATTTTTAATATCCCGAATAAGAATAATATCAATAAAATACTTGTCAAAAACCAAAGCGGGTCTTTAATTACAAACTGTCTTAAACCATAATTAGATTTAACAATTTTAATGTTTTTGGGTAAAGAAAGTAAATAAGGATCTGAAACTAAATTATCAGACATTAATTTATTAAAAAATGGATTTTCTCGTTTCGGGTCAGGATTTAAAAAGTAATTGATAATAGAATCTCTAACGAATTTTTCTTTAGCTAAGGCTGCAGAATCAATGATAGGATAAAATCTGGCTTTGGCTTTTGCTGTGTCTGTTTTTACCTGAATAGAATCTTTTGTGTTTTGTGCCAAAAGATTTTGATGTACAAACAAACAAAGTATAATAAAGATGTAGAGTTGCTTCATTTAAAAATAGCTAACGATACCAAAATGGATTTTTCCTTTTTGCAAATCTAATGGATTATTTTTTTGTTTGCCCAAAGCATAGCTTAAAGATGCAATTCCAACTTTGGTTTGAAACGTAATGCCAATGCCAACGCCTAAGGGATAGTCGGTTGTGTTTTTATTAACAAACTGCTGTTTAATATAAGATTGATCGTAAAAGGTATTTATGTAAGAATTTTGCTCAATCAAATACCTAAATTCTATTGTTTGTATTGCAAAACTGTTTACGTTTAAAGATTGCTCATCAAATCCTCTTAGTGTTTTGGCTCCTCCAATTCTAAAAGCTTCATTTTCAAAAAGATTTTTACCTGTTAAAATTGCCGAATAATTGTGAATATAGATTACTGACCGTGAACCGGTCTTTAAATAATACTTTAAATCTGCCTGTAATTTAAATTGCTGACTCGATTTGCTTTCAAAAAAATCTTCTGGCCTAAAATTCTCAGATGGATTTATTTTTCTACTTCCAGCGGCAGCTTGTAAATTTAAATCGTAACCTTTTAAAGGTGTAATTTTATTATCAAGCTTAATGTATGAACCAGAAATTCCATAAAATATCGATTTTATATTCGCAAAATTTGGTATGGTTAATATTGTAGCATTATTGGTAGCAACCTGGTTTCCATTAAAATTTTCGATGTAAAAACTAAGCTTTTGAGTAGTTGTGAAATTATAATCAAAACCCAATTTGGTGTTTAAGTTTAAAAAACTACTATCTCTTTTAAATAATTGAAAATCTCCATTAACTCCTATTTGACTTTTAAAAATATAAGGATAAGCAAGTTTTAAAGCCAATTCTTGAGATTGTGAAGGTAAGCCTCTGTAATTAAAATCAATAGTTTCACCACTTTTTAAAGCGTTTTTTAAATTCAATTTAAAATCCCCCGTTAATTGGATTTTACCTGTTTGCGAATTTGGTAAAAAACCAATAATCCCATCAAACTGATTAGCATTTTGTTTATCTAAAAATAAATTGATACTTGCCTTTTCTCCATTAAAAACTATTTCAGCAGTTTTTGGGACGTTTACAAAACTTAAATCCCTTAATCTTTTATCAATATTTCTGATTTTCTCCTCATTATAATTTTCGCCAATTTTTAAACCCAAATAAGAATTAATAAAGTTGTTACTAACTTTTGCAGAGCCCACTAAACGTAAAGTATCAATAACGATGTTTTTATTAGGCTGGATAAATATTTTTGCTTTAAAATCATCATTTACAGCTTGTAAACTATCTAAATAAAGTGATGCAAATGGGTAGCCGTTATTTTCATAATAAGTTAAAATATCGCTATAAAATTTCCGAAAACTTTTAAGTTCTAAAGGTTTTTCTTTCCGTATTTGATCCTTTAAACCCAATTGATAAATTAAATCTGGAGGAATATTTCCGTTCTCTAAATAAATGCCTTTATAAAGTTTTCCAGTAATAATTTGAGCAGAAAAAGTTTCATTATTAAAATGATAATCTGTTAATTCGATATTGAAATAACCTTTTAATTTTAAGAAATCTATTTGCTTTTTAAGCTCCTTACTAGCCGAAGAAGAGTCTGGAAATTGTGTATTGTATTTAAACTGCTTTGGAAATCCTTCAATTTTTAGACTAACATTTTTGGTTTGGCTAACGCCGATTTGAACCAAAAACACAAATAAAGCTATAAACTTTAACCTAAGCATAACAACAAAAGAAACGATAATTTTTGTAATTAGGTTTAAGGCGAAAAAACATAATTTAATAAATGAATCAAAAAAACCATGTTTTACTTACTTTTGCTAAATGGCAGGCATATATATTCACATCCCATTTTGTAAACAAGCTTGCCATTACTGCGATTTCCATTTTAGCACTTCATTAACTTATAAAAATGAAATGTTATCGGCCATCCATAAAGAAATAACACTGCAAAAAGGCTATTTAGAAAACCAAAAAGTAGAAACTATCTATTTTGGCGGCGGTACGCCTTCTTTATTAAGCGCAGATGAAATTTCTTTGTTGATAGCTAAAATCCAAACTACTTTTGAAGTGATTAATCAACCAGAAATTACCTTAGAAGCTAATCCTGATGATTTAAACATCGAAAAACTGAAGGATTTAAGAAATACTGAAGTCAACCGTTTAAGCATTGGCGTTCAATCTTTTTTTGATGAAGATTTAAAATGGATGAACCGAGCGCATTACGCAAATGAAGCAGAATCGGCAATTAAAAGAGCACAGGATTTTGGTTTAGAAAATATTACTATCGATTTAATTTATGGCTACCCATTGTTAAATGATGATAAATGGAAACAAAACATCTCAAAAGCAATTGATTTTCAAATCCCTCATATTTCTTCTTACAGCATGACGGTTGAACCCCAAACTGCTTTGGCATCTTTTATCGATAAAGGAAAACAAAAGCAAATGGATGAGGCGCAAAGTGCCAATCAGTTTCAAATCTTAATTGAAGAACTTACCTCAAATGGATTTGAGCATTATGAAATCTCTAATTTTGCCAAACCAAATCAATACTCAAAACATAATACAAACTATTGGCGAGGAATAAATTATTTAGGAATTGGTCCTTCTGCACATTCTTTTAATGGAGAAAGCAGACAATGGAACGTGGCAAATAACGCAAAATATTTAGCAGAGTTACTGAAAGGTAAAATCCCTTTCGAATCAGAAAAACTAAGCTTAGAAAATAAATATAACGAATACATTATGACAAGTCTTCGCACACAATGGGGAGTAGATTTGTTAAAAATTGAACAAGACTTTAGCGAAAGGCAAAAAAAGAATCTTTTGGCTGCTGCCGAGGAATATTTGGATAAAGATTGGTTGGCTTTAGCCGATAATAAATTGGTTTTAACCATCAAAGGAAAGCTTTACGCTGATAAAATTGCATCAGAATTGTTTATCATAGAAAATGGATTTCAAGAATAAAATTGTTTGGATTACAGGCGCTTCTTCTGGTATTGGCGAAGCTTTGGTTTATTTATTAAATGAACAAGGCGCAAAACTGATTATTTCATCAAGAAGAGCTGATGCGCTTTACCAAGTAAAGCAAAAATGCAAGAAAAATCCTTTAGATGTTCATGTTTTGCCTTTAGATTTAGAACAATCTGAAACCCTTTTTACTAAAGCTGATGATGCTTGGAAAATATATAGCAAAATTGATATTTTAATTAATGCAGGCGGAATTAGCCAAAGAAGTACTGTTTTGGAAACTGAAACAGCCGTTGAGCATAAAATAATGAACATTAATTACTGGGGAACAGTAAATTTAAGTAAAGCTTTGCTTCCAAAAATGATTAAACAAGGCAACGGAAATTTGGTAATATTAAGCTCATTAGTCGGTATTTTTGGAACACAGTTTCGTAGTAGTTATGCAGCTTCTAAGCATGCTTTAGAAGGTTACTTTGAATCTTTGCGATACGAAGTTTATGATAAAGGGATTTCTGTAAATATCATCCGTCCAGGATTTATTAAAACAAATATTACTATAAACTCAGTAACAGAAAAAGGCGGTAAATACAACAAAATGGACCATAACCAAGAAAATGGTATGAGTGCTATTGAATGTGCGAATCAAATTTTAAAAGCTATCCATAAAAACAAAGAAGAAGTTTTAATTGGTGGAAAAGAGACTTTTGGTGTAATGATTAAACGTTTTTTCCCAGGTTATTTTTCTAAGATGATTAGGAAAAGGAATGTTGTTTAGTTTTTTTAGTTTTTTGTTCTTCACAAAAAAAAAGCCCGACAGGGTGCAAATACTAAAATCTTTATAAATTTTTGAATCGGATTATCCTTTCATGCATTAAATAATGCTTAAGAAATTGTTAAACTTAATTTTTTTTCATTTTTCTAAAAACCATCCAAACCATTTATGCGTTATTCACTCCAAATAACAGAAAAACTAAAAATGAAAAAATTATTCACATTAACATTTGCCTTAGTAGCTATCGCATTTGTATCTAAATCTTTCGCACAAAAAAACCCAATGGTAGGTGGTGCAGCTATGTATTCTACAAAAGATATTGTAGATAATGCAGTAAATTCTAAAGATCATACAACATTGGTTGCTGCAGTACAAGCTGCAGGTTTAGTAGAAACTTTAAAAAGTGCAGGTCCTTTTACCGTATTCGCTCCAACAAATGCAGCTTTTGATAAATTGCCAGCAGGTACTGTTGCAACTTTGGTAAAACCAGAAAACAAAGCAACTTTAACAAAAATTTTAACTTACCACGTATTAGCAGGAAAATACAGCTCAAAAGCAATTATTGCTGCAATTAAAAAAGGAAATGGTAAAGCAACTTTCACTACTGTACAAGGAGGAAAATTATATGCTTCTTTAGATGGTGGAAAAGTTAAACTTACAGATGCTAATGGTGGAACAGCTTATGTTACTATTGCAGATGTTAACCAAAAAAATGGAGTAATCCACGTAATTGATTCAGTTGTAACGCCAAAATAATTTAAGTTAAACAACTAATTTAAAAGCCGATTTCTGAAAAGGAGTCGGTTTTTTTGTGTTTAAATAATTTTATTTGGGCAACAGCTGGGAGACAAGGTTTTCCCTTTGTAACTGTCCATTACTTCGCTATCGCTCCGGTGCTGAGCACAAATTTTTTACCCAAAGGAATGCCCTTGGTACAAAATTATAATTACCATCCCTGTTGCGTTTTTAGAATGGATAGAAGCAATTTTTTAAGTAGAATCGCACTTATCTAATTGTTCTTAGAATTCTTTAGTCCAAGCAGAGTCTCCTATTTCAGGGACTCTGCGTTAATTAGCGCAGGGTCCTTTCCAAGAGACCCTGCTGAGACAAAAGCCGGTAG
>JBBRYE010000030.1:0-31768 GCA_038237895.1 Sphingobacteriales bacterium
AAACATGACGGAGTTTTTTAAATTGTTAAAACACACAAACTAAATTACTGTATCGTAAACCTCAAATTTACACCAAAGTTTGTAAATGCGGTAACAAAGGTTTGTGAGGTATATGGTTTTGTGATGTTGGTATCGTAAAATATTCTCACGTTAAATCTTTGGTTTAGTACATAATCTATACTTGGGCGATAGGTAATGTTTTTTGAGCCAGCTGAAATCTCTGGATCATTAACATCTGCCCTGTAAATTACAGTTTTATTGTTTCTAACGGCCACATCTAATTTAAAGTTTAAATCATTTTTAAGATTTACGCTTTTAAATAATCCAAAAGGAAATCTAAAATCGGCTGTTCTGTAACCAAAACCAAAAACAAAAGCCTGGTCTTTTTGAGACGCCAGTTGACTGTTAGTTAAACTTAAACTTAACGACCGTGATTTGCGATATTCTACATTAGCGGTCATGTTGTTTTTCATCCTCATATCAATACCTAACAGCGGTACAAATTGCTCGAACAAGGTGATTTGTGAGAACTGTAAAGAAGGTAAAAAGTTGTTTTCTGCATCTCTAACATTTACTGATCCGTTGGCGGTAGAATATCTAATTAACGAGTTATAATTATTTACGTTATAGGTAGAATTATAGGCATGAGTTAAATCGAAAGCAGAAAATAAATTGCTTATGGCATCAATTTTAGTTAAACCATTATAGGTTATCCTCCAATTTGGAACTGGAATTTTAGGAAACATACTCAAATTGGCAGAACCCGCATCTTTATTTTTATAGGCTGCTAAAAATGCTGGAACAACTACATCTTGTGATGTTTTGCCGTAACCATCTGCAAAAAGACCAACTTGCCCACCACTATTTGGATTTTGCCTTCCCAAACGTTGTGAAACAACGCCTCGGTTTGCTAGAAACTGTTGAAAAACTGGAGAAGTTTTTCCAAATCCGTCTTTAAAAGCACTTCCTAAAGAAATAATAGAAATGCTATAATCGCCAGAAGTAATTGGGCTTAAACTTTCAAACTGATTGGAGTTATTTGCGAACCTAAAGTTGGTGGTAAATACTTCACTACTATTTTTAAATGCATTTAATTCTATCCTAAAATCTTTAAAAGGTTCTAATGTTCCTCTTAAGTTTAGTTTGGTATTTAAAGCGGTTTTATATAACTGATTTTGAATGGTATCTCTTGTTAACCAGCCGTTTGCAAGTGCTTTACTTCTAATATCTTGTTGCGAGCCTAAAAGAAAACCAACTCCTGGCGCATTGGCATCTAAACTGTACCCAAAAACATCTGTTTTAGGTAAATAGCCTGGTAAAAAAGTTCCGTCGTTTCTGATGTAAGAACCACTTACATTTTTTAGGCTGGTTAATAAGTTGACTAAAAACTTCCCGCCTCCGCTGCTATTTGGGTCGTTAAGCCTGCGATAAAAGCCAAATTTATTGTATAATAAATTCATGTTTAAGGTAGGGTTTAACTGTACAGTTCTAGAGTTTTGAATGTTGTTACCAAAGTTGATGTTAGGATCTTCTAAAGTTAAGAGTGGCTCCGTCATCCAATTAAATTGCGTTTGATAGCGAGTTAATACGCTAATAAAATCTAATCCCGGAATTTTATTTAATGGAACCGTATAACTTAAACTTACGGTGTGATTGTAATTAGTAGTACGTCCAAGTCTTTTTAAGTTTTGCAAAATAGTATCTCTTACTAAACCGGTAATTCTGCCGTTTGGCTCATCTACTACAGAAAGATTAGTGGCATTAAAATCTAGTTTTAGAGATTTTGTTAAATCCCAACTTACTCCGTATAATCTGTTAATCAGGAAATTTTTATTGAAAGTTGTTCTTATCGGGATAAAATTATTAGGATCATTATCTCGTAAAGTGTTTTCAGAATAAAGACGATTAACTTCTACCTTAAAGTTTAAAACAGACGGCAATAAACTAAAATTAAAGTCTTTTAAAAGGTTTAAATATTTAGATTTTACTGCTTTATTAAAAGGGCTATAAAATTTAGCAGGATTGTTATAATCATAAGCTATTGCACCTCTGTAAGTTCTTTGTTCTGAATTTCTATTGATAAAATCGCGATGCCCATAACCAGTAAAAGCATAAGTTAAACTCAAATTTTCTATATCCCAAAGATGGTTTTTTGCGTTAGGGTCGGTTTTAATTTTACGCACATTTGTAAAGTTGATACTTCTACGTTGTGTATAATCTTCAGCATAATTTTTAATAGAATCTCTGGTTTGTGATGAAACCTGACCTAAAATGTTTTTCAATTCAATGTCTGGATTTCTTGGATCATACTGAGGAGTGCTCAATTGACTAGAATAATTGATAAACAACGGGATTTTTATTCCTGACTTTACAGGGAAAAACTTTCCTAATTCTAAGCTAGAAGATACATCAAAAAACTGATTATCGGCTCTGCTAATCTCAGAAACACGGTTTTCTAAAGAGCCAAAACCAATAGTACTTTTGTTTGCAGATACAGTTACATCTCCAAAATCTGCTAGTTTAGCGTTTAATCTCGCCGTAGCTGCCCAACCTCCACGCTCATCAAAATCTGTTAAGCGTAACTCGTTAAACCAAAGTTCTACGGTTTTTTCTAATCCATCATCCGTTGGGCGGGTATTGGTTTTTAAAGGATTTCTTGCACCTAACATCAAAACACGAAGCTTGCTTAAATCGGGTTGACCTTTAACTGTTATCATATTCACTCCATCATTAAAAATGTATGGAACGTTTACTGGCCACGGTTGTCCGTTTAAAAAAGCATTGTTTCTTGCGGTTTTGGCTAATTGAAAAAGTCTAAACTCAATGTTAAATTTATTGGCATCAGGCCAGATTAGATTAGCATCTTTTGTACCAGGTAAAGTAACTTTTGTTGGTATAGCGTATTCGTAATAATTATCTTGATAATCTGTACCTAATCTAATAAAAGCATTAATATCACCATCTTTTAATAAATCACCCTCTGCATGAACATACATTTGCAAACGTTTGTAAGATCTTACATCATTAACTGTAGTTTTAAAAGCGGCTCTTGCATATCCATCCCTTAAGTTTTTAACTACTACAGATAAAGATTGCTCATTTTGGCGAGTATCTCCTCTAAAGTTAGAAATGTCTTTTTCTGTTGGGATGCCCGGAGGAATTACATAAGGAATAGGTGTTCTAGTTCCATTCTCATCTAAGTTTACCGTACTAACATCTAAAGTAGAATTATCTAAACCAGGGTTATTCAAAGCAGGATCTGCCAATACTTTTGCAGGTGTATTTTCTGAATTAAACCTACGCCATTCGCCGCGTACCAATTGTAACCTTGCAAATCTTAAAACGGTAGTATCAGCAAAGTCTGTCATAAACAAACGCATAAAGCGGATGGATTTAAAATCTTGAATATTGCCTACTTTGCTAGTGTATTGAGCAATTGGTACTTTAAATTGATACCAATTTACGGTTTGCTTTTGTCCGTTTGCAAGGTTTACTTGCGATGTTACTTTATCAGTGATATAACCTTTACCAACCACTAAATCTTGAGGCCTTACGCTCACTTTATATTGATAATACTCGTCAGATTTAGAAGAATTATTATCTCTATTGATGTCTTCGCCATCAGGTAAAGAAGTTGATGCAGAATTTTCTATACCTGTAGCATCTAAAGATTGTTGTGATGTTTTGGAGTTGCCATCTGTTCCGTTATAATTTTCATAACGTTTTAGGATATTTGCATTTGCAGCATCTAACTGGTTTCCCCTAAAATAGACGTAATCATCTGTAGATGGATCGTTTTTAAACCGGCTTGCCGCTGTGGGGTTTAAAATAGCTGTTGCTTGGTTAACAATAGCCTGATATTTTTGCTGTTCATTAATGTCGTTTAAACCATCTAAACCAACATCTTGACTTTGCCTAGCAGCTGGATCGTTATCAAAAGCCTGAATAACAGGCTGCAATTTTGGCACTCTACCCCATACTGTTTCATCAGTTTTTGTGGGGTCGTTATCTGCCGGTAAGCCATTTTCTAAGCTCTTTCTGCCATCTTTTAAAATGTCCTCAGATAAACTTCCAATATTGAAGTAAATATCACCTCCAGCAGAATTTGGTTTGTAGATGTAAGGATCTAAAACCCAAAATTCTATAAATTCTATATTTAAAGCTTCAAAATCATTGGTTTCAATTCTTCTAAACATGCCTCCCCATCTGTTTCTAGGGTTTTGTAAAGTTCCATCAGGATTTAAGCCCGTAGTTGTAAAATTATATGGACCGCGTATTGTTGGATAATAAGCCATATTTAAGGTGGCAATATTAAAGAGAGAACCAGTTGCAGTTTGTTTAAACGGAAAAACCTCTGTCTCTAAAACTTCCCTTACGTAATGGTTAGAAAGCTCTGTTTTATTATTTTGGATATTTGGTGGAGTTAAACTACTTGTACGACTGTAAAAAACAGGGTCGATATTAAAGAAGGCTAATTTTGCCCTATTAAAACCATAAGAAAGGTCATTACTCAATTGTGATTCTGGGAAAAGTTGTGGAGTACCAGAAATTTGCCAAGCAGTAGATCCTTTTAAATCTATAATGGAACGACTTCCTTCAAAATCATCAATATAACTTGCTCCATTTTCTCCACCTGCAAAATTTAAAGCTTTAGGATGGCCGGGATTAAATTTAGCAAACTCTCCATTAAAGGTAATGGAAGAAGTTTCTTTGGTAGAAATGAAAGGAATTTTATCTACTAATTTTGTTAAAAAGCGGCTATTTGTACTATAGTTCATATCAAAACCATAAATGGTGTTTGAAATGGATTCTTCCCCGAAGTTTACTTTTTGAGTAAGCGGGGTTTCTTTTAAATTTAATAAAGTTGCACCAATATTAAAGTTTGGGTTAACCCGATAGTCTAATCGGGTACCAAAAAGCGATTTTTGTTGTATCCCAAAAAGCTCATTACTTTCTAGTTTAATTTTAATAGGTTGGCCAGAATTTAATAAAGCTTCGTTTAAAATTTTAACTCTGCCAATATTATAATCTACGGTATAATCTGCTCCTTCGGTTAATTTAAGCGTTCCGGCAGTAACCGCAACAGAGCCTTCGGGTACATTAATGGCATTTAATTGAAATTCTGAGCTAACAGAAGATTGATAAGTTCCTTTTATCACGTAGCGATTTAATCCCGGGAAAAATTGTTGCGCAATCACCTTTGTAGAATCATATAAAGGTTGATAAACATATTTTTTGATCAGGCTTTGTTCTGTTGTGGGATTAAATTGAGCGGCTAAATCTTTACCAAAAGGCTCTACAGTTGGGAAAATAACACGTCCGTTTTGGGAGTCAATAGTTAAGCCTTCTAAAAAATCAAAAAAGCCATCAGGTTCTTTAGCACTTTGTTGGTTTAACCGATCAAGATTTACTACCTGAAGCCATAACTTCCCTGCGGTATTTACGCCATCTTCTATTAAAGGTTTCTCTATTCCAGAATTATCATCTAACCTAAAAATATTTAACCTAAAATCATTAGGACTTATCTGATATGCGCCTAAAGAATAGATGTTTTTCATCATCAAATCCCAAAGTGGTAAATTAGTTTTAATAGTTTCGTTCTTTAATAATTTAGTAAACAAAACCTGAGGATTATTAGGATCTACCGGGACATCTTGTCCAAATTCTCCTACCTGATATTCAACCCCGTTTACCGTATATCTGTAAGCAACTGATAAAATTTCATCGGCGTTAAGCGCATTATTTAATGATATATAACCTAATAATGGGTTAATGGTATATTCCCTTTCTGTTAATTTTCTGGCGTAAGTAACCTTGTTATAATTATCTAGTCGGCCACTATTTTGAAAATAATTATCAATGTCATTAGAGTTTGTAAACCTTGATGTTGTAGGGATATTCTGTAATAAATTATTTGATTGCTGATTAAAACCAGGCCCATTAAAACCAGCTGGTAAGGCAGAAAAGCCACCACCACCTTGAAAAAGCGTTGTATTATAAGGCTGATTTTCTCCTAAATCCATAAATGCCAAAACATCCCTAGAATCAGTAGTGCTATTGCTTCGGTTGGTAATCCAAACCTCAATTTTAGTGATGTTGATGTTGGAAGTAACAATAGGCAAATTTGCCATCGCTCGGTTATAATTATTTCTAAAATATTGAGCTAAAAAATAATGTTTGTTTGCCTCATAATTATCCGTACTTAACCTAAATTCGTTTTGTTGAGCACCGTTTGTAATATTTATTTCTTTGGATTGCGATTTTTGTTGCGAGTACATGGTTGTTACTCCTAATCGGCCAAATTGTAATTGCGTTTTTACGCCAAATAAAGCCTGACTGCCACTAATTAAAGTAGTGTTGAGTGGGAAATTTACAATACCAGCCTCAATCTTTTTAATAATTTCATCTTTTGTACCGGTATATTCTAGCTTAACCTGGTTCTCAAAATCAAACTGAGCTTCCGTATTATAATTAAAGTTAATTTTTAGCTTTTCGCCGATATTTCCGATAACATTAGCCTGTATTCTTTGGTTAAAATCGAAATTTCCTGTGGTGCGTTGACGTTCGTTAAAAAGCGGATTTTCATTTCTATTGATATTCCCAGAGAAAGTTAAATCTGCAGAGCCACGTGGTTGGATATTGATGGTGTTTCCTCCAAAAATCCTTTCAAATGTTTTACTTTTAACCTTCACCTCAGGTATAAAACCATCTTTTTCAATTTGCTTACTAGTAGTAACTAAATTTTTCCAATATGAATCTATAATTTTTTTTTCTTCTAATTGTTGGTATTCCTTAAAACTTAAGTATAAAGGAGGTTTAATTAGCTTGTTGCCAATCATTTCTTTAATTACATATTTTTTTGTTTTAGGATCGTACTCTACCGTTTTTTTAACGTTTTGAGGGTTAGGGAAAAACAAACTGTTATTGCCAGAAAAAGGTGTAATGTAATTATCCTTTACTGGGTATTTAATCTTTAAAGAATCTTGTGGAATAGTTTGCGAGAAAACACCTCTGCTTACAATAAGCAATAGCGAAATGATACTTAATCTATGAATAAGATAGGTAAAATTAATTTTCAAGCGTTACTTGTTAAGATGTGTAATTATAAGGTTTTCAGCGCAATTTTTATGATTGTTTCTACACTTAACGGTTCAGCAGATGATTTTACAGCTGCATCAACTGCTTTTTCTGCCATTGATTTTACAAAGCCTAACATCACCAAAGCACTTAACGCTTCATCTTTAGAAGTATTATTTACAGGCATAGAAATTAATGTCCCAGTACCATCTTTTTTCAATTTATCCTGTAATTCAATAATTAATCGCTGGGCAGATTTAGGCCCAATTCCTTTTATGCGTTTAATTTCATTTACATCCCCACTAATAATTGCCTGTTCAATTTCAATCGGCGAAATCGAAGAAAGCATCATTCTTCCTGTATTTGGCCCAATTCCGTTTACAGAAATCAAATGAAGAAAAAGCCTTCTTTCACCTTCATCAGCAAAGCCATATAAGGTATGAGAATCTTCCTTTACAGCTAACCAAGTAAATAACTTACAGCGCTCTTGATCTTTAATAGCGCTATAAGTATTTAAAGAAATATGAATATGGTAACCAACTCCGCCGGCATCAATTACAACATAAGCTGGGCATTTAAAAGCTAGTTTACCATCAATATATGCGTACATAATTATTTTTTAGTTTTGGATGCGGTTTTTTTATGTGGTCTTAAATGTTCTTTAGTTTGTACATCTACCACGGCAATAGTTACCATATTTACAATTTCTCTAACAGAACTTCCCAATTGCAGAACGTGTACTGGCTTATTTAAGCCTAAAAGGATTGGCCCAACGGCTTCTGCACCGCCAATTTCTTGTAAAAGTTTATAAGCTATATTTCCGGCATCTAAACTAGGGAAAACTAAAGTATTTGCAGGGTTATTTTTTAATTTAGAGAAAGGGAAATTATCATTTAATAGATCCTTATTAAGTGCAAAATTAGCTTGCATTTCGCCATCTACTTTAATTTCTGGATGTTGTTCGTGAAGTATTCTCACAGCTTCTCTGGTTTTATGAGGCACTTCTCCTTCATTAGAACCGTAATTTGAATAAGATAAAATAGCGATACGTGGTTTGATGTTAAATTGCTTAACAGATTTATTTACCAATATCGTTATATCTACCAACTCTTCCACATTAGGATTTACATTTATAGTGGTATCTGCAAAGAAAATAGGCCCTTTTTTAGTTAGCATTAAATACATACCTGCTACACGATTTACCCCTTCTTCGGTACCGATAACTTGTAAGGCAGGTTTTACTGTTGATGCATAATTTTTAGTTAAGCCAGATATTAAAGCATCAGCATCTCCAAACTCAACCATAGAAGCTCCAAAGTAATTTCTATCCCTCATGCTTTTACGAGCCTCATACAAAGTAATTCCTCTTCTTTGACGTTTTTCATAAAGATTTTGAGCGTATTTTTCAAACAGTTCTACCTCCTCTAAAGGATCAATTATTTCTACACCCTCTAGTTCAAGCTCATTTTCTTCAATAATTTTTTTGATGATATCTTTCTTTCCTAGTAAAATAGGCATCGCAATACCATCATCTTTAACAATTTGAGCAGCCTTTAATATTTTATAATTATCGGCCTCTGCAAATACCACTTTCTTTGGGTCCGATTTAGCTTTATTTGTAATAGAACGCATTAAAGCATCATCCATTCCTAAGCGTTTTTGCAATTCTATTTTATATTGATCCCAATCTGTAATATGATGACGGGCAACTCCAGAATCCATTGCTGCTTTTGCAACAGCAGGCGCAACTGTGGTAATTAATCTAAAATCTATTGGTTTTGGGATGATGTAATCTTTACCATATTTAATGTTTTTGGCATTATAAGCCATATTAACCGCTTCCGGAACATTTTCTTTAGCTAAATCTGCAATTGCTTTAACGGCTGCAATTTTCATTTCTTCATTAATGGCAGTAGAACGAACATCTAAAGCGCCCCTAAAAATATAAGGAAACCCCAAAACATTATTTACTTGATTAGGATAATCCGATCTTCCAGTAGCCATAATGATGTCCTTACGAGTTTTGACCGCTAAATTATAATCAATTTCTGGGTTTGGATTAGCCATGGCGAAAACTATGGGATTTTTTGCCATTGTTTTTAATGCTTCTGCCGATAAAATATCTGCAGACGAAAGTCCGATGAAAACATCTGCATCTTTCATGGCATCATCTAAAGTGTGGATATCTCTTGATGTAGCAAACTCTAATTTAGTGCCTTCAAGGTTTTCCCTATCTGTTCTAATTACTCCTGTTCTATCCAACATCACAATATTTTCTTTATTGGCGCCTAAAGAAACGTATAATCTTGTGCAAGAAATAGCAGCTGCACCGGCTCCATTTATTACAATTTTAACTTTATCGAGTTTCTTTTTTTGCAATTCACAAGCGTTAATTAATGCTGCGGCAGAAATAATAGCTGTACCATGCTGATCATCATGCATTACCGGAATTTTCATTTCGGCTTTAAGCCTTTTTTCAATTTCAAAACATTCTGGAGCTTTTATATCTTCTAGGTTAATACCTCCAAAAGTTGGCTCAAGAGCTTTAACTATTTTTACAAAATCATCAACGTTTTTACAATCTAGTTCTAAATCAAAAACATCTATATCGGCAAAGATTTTAAACAATAAACCTTTACCTTCCATTACTGGTTTCCCAGCTTCAGGGCCAATATCACCGAGACCCAAAACTGCCGTTCCGTTACTAATTACAGCAACTAAATTGCCTTTTGCGGTGTACTTATATACATCATCTACGTTTTCTGCTATTCTTAAACAAGGTTCTGCCACTCCTGGCGAGTATGCTAATGTTAAATCTCCTTGTGAATTGGTGGGTTTTGTTGGTATAACTTCAATTTTACCTGGTCTGCCGTGGGAATGATAATCCAAAGCATCTTGCTTTCTGCTCGTTTTGCTCATAATCGCTTTATACTTAATCCGCAAAAGTACAATTCTTTAAGGCAGCATAAAATTAAATAAGCTTATAAAATTATTTAAAAGCGCAATTTTTATTAAAATTTTAATAGTAGTACAAAGATTTTTATCATAAAAAATCAACTCCCAAACCAGGCTGTTTGTTTAAAGTATATTTTCCGTTTTTAAATTCGGGCGTTTTAAATGGATTATTAGCAGTTAAAAAAGGTCCATCTAAATCTGCATAATCACATAACGGAGCCAACGCAGCACCAGCCAAAGTTGCGATGCTTGTTTCGCTCATGCAGCCAATTAAAATTTTAAGGTTATTTTTTTTTGCGGCTTTAATCATTTTAAAAGCTTCATGCATTCCTGCCGCTTTCATCAACTTAATATTGATGCCGTGGTAAACACCCTTTGCTTTTTCTACATCATCTAATCTTTGTACGGCTTCATCACCAATTATTGGAATTGGAGAATTTTCTGTAATCCAGGCATTTCCGTCAATATTTTCTTTTGCCATAGGTTGTTCTATTAATAAAACGCCTTGTTCTTGTAACCAAAACGCCATTTCTAATCCTTCTTGTTTATTTGTCCAGCCTTGGTTTGCATCTACATATAATGGCAAATCTGTTACTGATCTTATGGTTTCAATTAACAATTTATCAGATTCTCTTCCCAATTTTATCTTTAACAATTTAAAACCATCAGCAAGCGCATCATTAACTTTTTTTATGATAATTTTTGGTTCATCAATGCCTACGGTAAATGTAGTTAACGGCATTAAATCGGGCAAAGACCCAAATAATTCATAACAAGGTTTTTTTAATAATTTGCCAGTTAAATCATGAAGTGCAATATCAACTGCGGCTTTAATTGCAGGCAAACCCAGTTCAATATCATCTAAATAAGCAATAATCTCATCCATATCAAAAGGGAAAGTAAACCGGTTTAGATCAACTTTATTTAAAAACTCAATTGCTGTTTCTATGCTTTCTCCCATATATGGCACCATAGAAGCTTCTCCTAAACCAATCTTCCCTTCATGTTCAATTTCTAAAAGCATTAAAGGCGTGGAAGTTCTAGAGAATTTGGCAATTGTAAATGGGTATTTTAATTCTAATTGATAAGGTTTGTAGCTTAAGTGCATTTTTAATGTTTGAAAATCAAATTTGCTAAATAAATATCTATAATAGCATTTCCGCAAGAAATGGGTTTTAAGAATAATTATATTGACATAATTTAGCCGTTGAATGATGGAAGAAAATCAAAAAAGTTTAGATTACTATCGAATTGCGAAAGCAATTGAATTTATTAATCAAAATTTTAAAGCCCAGCCCAGTTTAGATCAAATTGCAGCGGCTGTAAATTTAAGTACGTTTCATTTCCAAAAGCTGTTTACAGATTGGGCAGGCGTTAGTCCAAAGAAGTTTTTGCAGTTTACAAGCGTAAAATATGCAAAGGAAGTTTTGAAGGATAAATCAGCAAATCTTTTTGATGCTGCTTATCAAACAGGGCTTTCTGGTACTGGCAGGCTGCATGATTTATTTGTGAATATAGAAGGAATGACACCTAAAGAATTTCAAAACGGCGGCATCAATTTAAAAATAGCGTATCAATTTTATGAAACATTTTTGGGTAAAATCATCATCGCCAATACAGAAAAGGGCATTTGTTATATGACTTTCGTCGATGATTTTTCTAGTGCATTAAAAAATTTAAAAACACATTTTATAAATGCTGATTTGATAAGCGAAACAAATGAAACACAGCTGCAAGCATTAGCGATATTTTCTAAAGATTGGAGCGACATTAAGCAAATTAAGCTTCACTTAAAAGGGACAGCATTTCAGCTTAAAGTTTGGGAAGCGTTGCTTAAAATACCTACAGGCAATTTAACAAGTTACGGAGAGATAGCTAAAAACATTAAAACTCCAAATGCCTCAAGAGCGGTAGGAACCGCAATTGGCGCAAACCCGATTGCTTTTTTAATTCCTTGCCATAGGGTAATACAAACAACTGGAAATTTTGGTGGTTATAGATGGGGAAATACTAGAAAAACCGCCATAATTGGATGGGAAGCAGCAACTAAAAATTTGATATAAGGTTTTTTAAAGTTAGATTTATAATAGAGTTTCATTTATAGAAAAGCGGACAACATGAAATTACAGATAATTGAAGACATAAAAGGAGATAAAGCAGGTGTTTTTATTCCTATTGAAGACTGGACTCGCATAAAAGCTAATTATCCTGATATCGAAAATTTAGATATTGAATTATCTAAATGGGAACAGGAATTAATTGACAATAGATTGAAGGCAATTGATGAAAATTCTGAAAGATTAATGGACGGGAAAGTTTTATTTGAAGAATTGAAAAGAAAAATTTGATGACTTATCATTTGCTATTTTTTGATGAAGTCCAAACTGATATTATTGAAGCAAAAAATTGGTATAAAAAGCAAAAAGAAGGCTTAGAGATTGAGTTTTCTGAAGAAATAGAAAAAGCAATTCTTTATCTATTAAATACACCGAAATTCTATTCGTTATAAGATATAAGAATTTCTCATCCAAAAAGATTTCCTTTTAATATTCATTTTTATATAGATGAAAAGACTAAAACCGTTGTGATTATATCGATAGCACATAATAAAAAGAACCCTTTAATCACCTCAAAAAGAATTACTTAAAGTAAAATGGATTTATTTAATCCCATAACAATCCAAAATATTTTGCCTAAAGATGGCGAGGTTATTTATTACGGACCAATTATTTCGATTCAACAGGCAAACGATTTTTTGCAACAACTTTTAGAGAACATTGAGTGGAAAAATGATGAAGCTGTTATTTTTGGAAAGCATATCATTACCAAAAGAAAAGTAGCTTGGTATGCAGATGTTAATTTCTCTTATACCTACTCTAAAACCACAAAACAAGCTTTACTTTGGACTCAATCGCTCTTAGAATTAAAATCTTTAGTAGAAGAGAAAACTAAAACCCAATATAATTCATGTTTATTAAACCTTTACCATAATGGTGATGAGGGAATGGGCTGGCATAGCGATGATGAAAAGGAGCTTACAAAAAATGGAAGTATCGCTTCTTTAAGCCTGGGTGCCGAACGCAAATTCTTATTAAAAAATAAAGTAGATAAACAACTGATTTCGGTTTTTTTAGAGAACGGAAGTTTATTGGAAATGAAGGCAACCACCCAAACAAATTGGCTACATAAATTGCCAACAACTAAAAAAGTAAATACACCAAGAATTAATTTGACATTTAGAAAGATGGGTATTTAGTCATTTCTTGTCTTTCATCTTTGTTCCTTGCGCTTTATTCTTTGTTCATTCATCCTAAATAAAACACTTTCTTTGTAACCAATTCAATCGTAAATTCGTCTATTATATATCAAACAAAATCAATCATGAACGGCAACGGTTTTAAGGTGCTCTTAATAGTATTAATCACCTCTATTTTGGTTTCTTGCAGTAGCGGTAAAAAAGCATTGCAAAATGGCGATTATGATAAGGCAGTTTACACAGCCATCAATCGTTTAAAAAGTAATCCTAATAAAGCCAAAGCAAAAGTAACTTTATCAAATGGGTATAAATATGCTTTAGAAAGACATTTAAGTCGTATTAACGACATCAAATTAACTGATGATATTTTTAAATGGGAACAAGTTGTAAATGAATATCAAAATATTAATTATTTAGCCAACGCCATTGCAGATTGTCCTGTTTGTATGGAAGCAGTACCAAATCCCGAAAAGTATATTGCAGAAACTAGCGATGCTAAATATTTTGCAGCCGAGGCAAGATATAACGATGGTAAAAAGTTGTTAGCAAAAAACAATCGTACAGCAGCAAAGAACGCGTATTTTGATTTTGAAAAAGCAGAACAGCTATATCCTGATTTTAAAGATGCACAAAGCATGATGGACAGCGCTTATTTTGCCGCTTTAATAAGAGTAGTAGTAGAACCTGTTTTGGTTAATTCTAGACTATATAAATTGAGTAATGAATATTTTCAAGATAAGATTTATGAGTTTATGAAAAATTATGAAACCAAAAGCTTTATAAAATTTTACACTCCAGATGAAGCAAGGATGTCTAAATGTAAATTTGACCAAGTTTTAAGTTTAAATTTTGATGATTTTATTGTCGGACAAACTTATGTAAAAGAGCGTATTGAGGATATTAAAAAAGACAGTATCAAAACAGGAGTAACAAGAGATTCTACAAAAAGACCAATTTACACAACTGCAACAGGAAGGTTAACAACCTTTGAAAAAACCATTACCTCAAGCGGGATTTTAGATTTTCAGATTAGAGAAATGAATGGAAAAATCATCACACATGAAAAAATGCCAGGAACTTTTGTGTGGATAGATACTTGGGGTTCTTACCGTGGCGATGAAAGAGCTTTGACCGATAACGATAAACGTTTATTGAATAGAAGAGAAACATATCCTCCAGCTCCTCAAGATTTATTTTTAGAATTTACAAAACCAATTTTTGACCAATTGACTTATAAAGTGCGGAATTTTTATAGTCGGTATTAAACAATAGATTTTTAGTTAAAATTTAAATATTTCAACCTCGGTCTGTGTCTTCACAGACCGAAACTAAAAATTAATATTCCCTGAAGACACAAACCAAGGAAAAGAAAATTGACTAACTATTAGGCGTTTTATCCGCCAGCTGGCGGATTACACTATATCTTTTTTTGCTATTTGCCTAATGGCAAGAGCAAAAAAAGGATGTCGCTTCAATCGTTAACGCAAAAAAATTTAAAAACTTAATATTTCAACCTAGGTCTGTATTCTAACAGACCGAAATACAAATTAATGGTCTGTGAAGACCATGGGAAAATAACTAATGTAGAATCACGCAGAAAATAATGTCATACCTACGGCATTCAAAAAAATTAAAATTTTTTCTACCATAATGTCGTCCCGCTGGGACTATTGTTAGCTCCATCGGAGCGACATTATGGTAACCTCAGAGATGCGAAATTATGATAGCCCCATAGGGGCGGCATTATTTTAAATTTAAAAAAATAACATTTTAAAAAACTATTCAGTAATTTTTTTATTCGTAAACCATCAACCAAAAATTCTTTGCTAAATTGCTGAAGATTAAATTACAGCAAATGAAATCCAGAATAATCTTATTTTTCTTTTTAATAAATACCAATTTCCTTTTCGCTCAAAATTCTCCTCAACTAAATTCGAGCGATATTTTACAAAACATAAAAAAATTAAATGTAACCGGAAGTGTATTATATATGGCCGCCCATCCTGATGATGAGAACACCAGATTGTTAGCTTATTTGGCTAAAGAAAAGAATTATAAAACTGGTTATTTAGCTTTAACTCGAGGTGATGGCGGTCAAAATTTGATAGGCAATGAACAATCTGAAGATTTAGGTCTAATCAGAACTCAAGAATTACTTGCCGCCCGCAGAAACGATGGAGCAGTCCAGTTTTTTACCAGAGCTAATGATTTCGGCTTTTCTAAAACGCCAGAAGAAACTTTTAAAATTTGGAACAAAGATTCTATCCTTTCTGACGTGGTTTACATTATCCGTAAATTTAAACCCGATGTAATTATTACCCGTTTCCCTCCAGATTCAAGAGCAGGACACGGACATCATGCGGCATCTTCAATTTTAGCACAAGAAGCTTTTGATGCAGCTGCAAATCCAAAAATGTTTCCAAACCAGTTGAAAGAAGTACAAGTTTGGCAGGCAAAAAGAATACTTTGGAACAATTACAATTTTGGTGGAAACGATAATACGGCAGAAGACCAATTAAAAATTGATGTTGGCGTTTATAATCCTTTATTAGGAAAAAGTTACGGAGAAATTGCTGCCGAAAGTCGTTCAAATCATAAAAGCCAAGGTTTTGGAAGTGCAAGGCAACGAGGAAGTTCTTTAGAATATTTTAGTGCCTGGAAAGGTAGCTTACCAAAAACCGATTTAATGGAAGGCGTAAAAACCGATTGGAGCAGAATTGATGGTGCGGGTAATATTGCCAAGCAAATTGAAAATATCCAAAACAGTTATGATGCTTCATACCCAAAAAAAAGCGTTGCGGATTTACTTCAATTATATCAATCTATGACTAGCTTAAAAAACAATTCTTCTTTAGTAGAGGATAAGTTAAATGAAGTTAAAAATCTGATTTTAACTTGTAGCGGAACTTGGTTTGAAGCTTATGCAGAAAATCCACAAATTGCCGTTAACAATCCTTTTAAAGTAAAAATTTATGCAATTAGTCAGCTAGATAATGTAGTAATTAACTCAAGTATAAATCAAGAAAAACTGACGCTAAGTTCAAATAAATTTCAAAGTATTAATGGAACTCAAACCGGCAAAGAAATTAGCCAACCTTATTGGTTAAAAAATGAGCATGAAGTAGGAATGTATGAAATCGGTAATCAAAATAATTTGATGTTTCCAGAAGGAAAACCTGCTACAACAATAGATTTTATAGTAACTATTAATGGAGTTGAGCTTAGCTTTACCCGCCCAATCGTTTACAAATATACCGATCAGGTACGTGGAGAAGTTTATCAGCCTTTGGCAATTACGCCGCCTGTAACTGCAAATTTAGATGCCAAAGCTTTTATTTTTAATAGCGACGGAAGCAAGGATATTCATGTCAAATTAAAAGCTTTTAAAAATGATGCAAAAGGAGAATTAAACTTAGAATTACCAAAAGGATGGATTGCTAGTCCTGAAAAAGTTGATTTCGATTTAAAAAAATATGGCGAGGAACAAGATTTAGTTTTCAAAATATCGGCGCAAGCCAATGCCCAAAATGGCGATTTAAAAGCTACCATTTTAATTGATAGAGAAACGTTTAACAAAGGAATTAAAACCATCAGTTATGAGCACATCCCAACCATAACTTATTTCCCATCGGCGAAAGCCAAATTGGTAAAACTAGATTTAAAAACTACTGCTAAAAACATAGGATACATTGCAGGTGCTGGAGATTTAATGCCTGAAACTTTGAAAGAAATTGGACTAAACGTAACCATGCTTTCAGAAAATGAAATCATGAGCGGCGACCTTTCTAAATATGATGCTATAATTGCCGGAATTAGAGCCTATAACGTGAATGATAGGCTAAAGTTTGAGCAAGCAAAGCTGATAAAATATGTAGAAAACGGCGGAACTTATTTGGTACAATATAATGTAAACCGTCCGCTGGTTTTAGACCAAATTGGCCCTTATCCATTTACCATTTCTAGAGATAGAGTGACCGAAGAAGATGCAAAAGTGAACTTTGTAAAACCAGAAAGTAAGGCTTTAAACTATCCTAATAAGATTACTGAAAACGATTTTAAAGATTGGATACAAGAAAGAGGAATCTATTTTACCACTGATGAAGACAAACGATATGAAAAACCATTGAGCATGAAAGATAATAGCGAAAAGGAATCTGATGGATCATTATTGATAACAAATTATGGAAAGGGCAAATTTGTTTATACAGGTTTAGTTTTCTTTAGAGAATTACCCGCTGGGGTTTCAGGAGCGTATAAATTATTTATGAATTTAATCTCAAAATAAAAGAAATCTTAAACCAAACTTTTTTCATCCTTCTCTTTCATAAAACCAAAGTTTTTGAGATAGTTGTCAATGATATCTATCTCAATTCCATCATGCAGTAATCCAATAAATTTATCAGGACGAACAACGAATGTCTTTTTTTCTCCTTTTCTAATTTGTAGTGCATCAAAAACAGCTTCATTGTTTTCGCTAAAAGGCAAATAAAAAAGTTGAACCGGATAATGTAGCTTCACCCATTTTGCAATTGTAAAAAGGTTGGTTGGGATTAATGAACCAAATATAATAACCGAAAAATATTTGTAGCTACACCATGCATACAAATTAGATTGCACTTTTTTTTTCTCATCAAAAAAATTAAGATTTGGCAATAATTCGCCGGCTTGTAAATTTCTGTACTGACTTAAATGCAAAGAAATTTTGCTATCTAGCAAATTAAAATCTTGAGTTTTAATGGTCATTTTATCCAACCATTTTAGGATAAAATTTCTTTTTTTATTAGAGTTGAGAGAAATATTTTGAACCTTAAATAATTCCGATTCTTGAGGATAACTATTTAAAATATCTACTTTTAAAGTTTGGTTAGCATAAATTCCAATTAATCTCCAGGCTAATATTAAAGCATTACGAAAAGATTCAATTTCAGTTTTACCTTCAAAATTTGAGCTTTCAAAAAAATATTGAGTTTCATGGAGATTTTTCTTTTCCTTTTGGATAATGAAATAAGATTGATCAGATTGCTTTTCAATCTTAGCCTCCCAAATTACATTACATAAATTTTCTGCTAATAATTTTAAAGATTGATTAATAAAACTTTCAGTTTCAATGGTTTTACTTGTTATTTCTTCTGCAGAAAATTTAAATCCAAAATCATTTAAAAAAGATAAACAATAATCATCTAAAACAAATTGGTTTGATTTTACTCCTAAGTCAATTCTTTCATCAACAATTAATACTTTTGCACCGTTAGTTGATAGTGCAACTGCCAAAGCTAATGTGCTTGGGCTAATACCTCGAATTAAAATCTCTGATGAAGAGGGAATGATCATTTTGTTTTTTGTAGCAGAAATATGGTTGGTTTTTTATGTAAATCTAATTTTTCTGATTTCCATTCTGCAATGGTTTTGGTTTGTACAAATTCGTCTTCGGCAGTAAGATTACAGGCTACACAAAGTTTAGTTTGGTTGCTACAACTTGCTACAATATCATTAAATAAAGGATTATTCCTGAAAGGCGTTTCTATAAAAATTTGCGTTTGCTTAAAACGTTCAGAAAAACTTTCTAATTCTTTAATCCTTTTAATCCTATCGGTTTTATCAATAGGAATATATCCATGAAAAGCAAAAGCTTGTCCGTTAAAACCAGAAGCCATTAAAGCTAAAAGAATAGAACTTGGCCCAACTAAAGGCACAACTTTAACCCCTCTTCTGTGTGCTTCTGCAACAATATCTGCTCCCGGATCGGCAACTCCTGGGCAACCCGCTTCGCTCATTAAACCAACATTTCCGCCTTTTTCTAATCCTTCAAAATAAGGTTTTAAACTAAAGCCGCGTTCATGTTTGCCATAATCATGTATAATTAATTCGCTTTGTGGAGTTTGTAAGCCTGCATTTTTTAAGCAACGTCTTGCTGTTTTTTCATTTTCAACTATATATTCTTTGATTTGATTAATGGTTTCGCTCAAAAACGGGGTTAAAGATTTTGCTTCTGCGCCGTCTGCCATCACAACGGGAATAAGATATAAAGTGCCTTTTGCCATCTTACAAATTAAACCATTTCATTTTTAAAAACTCTATTAGTTGATTAGTAAATGTAATAGACTTGATAAGTTGTCAATTTATTATAAAGTATTGAGGGTTTAAGAGGGGTTTGATTTAAAGTTTAAGCACTAAAGATAATTTTCTCTTGATAGGTTTTGCGGTTAATGATTGATCAACTGAATCCTTCGGAGAAACAGCATCAACCAATATGATAATAGCAAAAAAAGATACAGTGAAAAGCCCCAAAGGATGGCTTTGCCACCTGTAAAAACCCCCAAAAAATAATACTTTAATAACTGACACCTTTTGAAACCACTAATCGTCTTAATATTATAACATCTTTTAAAATGGTGTTACGTTCTTATATCAGTATTTAAAATTATAACATTTAGTTGAGTCCAAATATGATTCTGCTAAATGATTGTCATAAAAAAGGCGATAGATATAGTTTTA
This sequence comes from Sphingobacteriales bacterium, assembly GCA_038237895.1. Lineage (GTDB taxonomy): Bacteria > Bacteroidota > Bacteroidia > Sphingobacteriales > Sphingobacteriaceae > Pseudopedobacter. The sequence goes on from JBBRYE010000030.1 coordinate 19,784, forward strand.
AAAATTGAAGCGTTTATAATTGAAGCTAAAATTTAAATATTAACATCATGGATTGGAGCATTAAAAAAATTACAGCTGCCCTCGGAATAATGGTTTTATTGCTGGGTTTAAATTTCAACAAAGTTGAGGCTAAACCAAACCGAGGAATTTCTCTTCAGGTTTTTTACGATGAAATGGCTCCTTACGGAGATTGGGTAAATAATCCTGATTACGGTTATGTTTGGCGCCCAAATGTAGGCAGGGATTTTAAACCTTATTATACAAACGGACACTGGGTAATGACTGAATATGGTAATACTTGGGTGTCTAATTATGATTGGGGTTGGGCTCCTTTCCATTACGGACGTTGGTTTTATGACGATTACGATGGTTGGGTTTGGGCTCCAGATACAGAATGGGGACCAGCTTGGGTAAATTGGAGAAGCGGTGGTGGATATTATGGTTGGGCACCTTTAGCTCCTAGAATAAGTATCAATATCAATCTTGGGAACAGAAATAGATATTATGTACCCGATAATTATTGGGTGTTTATACCTCAAAGATGTATTTATTATCCGTCTTACAGCAGATATTGGGAGCCAAGACGTAATGTTTATATCGTTCAAAACACAACTATCATCAATAATATTTATACAAATAGAAATGTTAGATATTATACTGGCCCAAGGCCAGATGAGGTTAGAAGAGCCACAAGACAAGATGTGCCCATCTATAGAACCGCTGATAATGTACGCCCTGGTGTTACAAGTGTAGATAGAGGGACGGTAAATATTTACCGCCCTGATGTAACCAGAGACAATAATAATGATGCGCCTAGAGCAATTGCAAATAACTCATCTAGACCTAGTAGAGCCGATAGTTCTACTCCAAATTATAGAAGTGGGGATAGCAATAATTCTTCAAGACCAAGTGTAAGCGATAGAGATAATGGAACCACATCTCGTCCGGATGCTATTAATAGCCGCCCAACAAGAAGTAGTGATAACAATGTTGTTCGTCCGGATGTTACATCAAATACTGATCGTTCTAGTACTCCATCAAATAACCAACCAATTGATAATAATAATAGGAGTAACAGGCCAGAGCCAACTAGAAGTAGTGTGCCAAGGCAAGATTCTCCAGCAAGAACAGAAAGACCAGAGCCTACTAGAAACGAGCAACCTGTTACAAGACCAGAGCCAACTAGCAGGCCAAGTAGGGTTGAAAGAAACGAGCCTCAAAGTCAGCCAAGAAGTGTTGAGCGTTCTACGCCATCACGATCTTCCGAAAGCAGTGGTAATTCTTCCAGGCCAAGTAGCAACAGGCCAACCAGAAATGATTAAATTGTGATTAATTTATATAGCAACTCCCCTTCGTAAATTCGGAGGGGAGTTTTTTTAAATTTTATAATCATTAAACTTCAAAACTTAAAAAACTAAAGAAAAAGCTAAACCCTTAATATCAAAATTTAATAAGTAATTTAGAGAGCTTATTTTCTGATTAAATGCCTAAACCAACACCTTTTAAAAGCGAGCAAAAAAGATTAGCCGCTTTAAAATCTTATAATATTTTAGATACCGCAAGTGAGAAAGATTTTGATGATCTTACTATCTTAGCTTCTACTATATGTCAAGTGCCAATTGCTTTAATTAGCTTCATTACTGATAAAAGGCAATATTTTAAATCACACACTGGTTTATCAATTTCTGAAACGCCAATAGAACAATCCTTTTGTGTACATGCAATTTCATCTAATAAAGATATCATGATTGTAGATGATGCAACAGAAGATAATCGTTTTAAAAACAATCCTTTAGTTGTTGGGCATCCTAATATCACATTTTATGCAGGTGTACCTTTAATTAATGAAGATGGATTTGCATTAGGCACTTTATGTTTAATAGACACAAAAAAGAAACAATTAAACAATCAGCAACAAGAAGCATTAAAAATCATTGCTAAACAGGTAATGGACAAGTTAGAGCTGCGTAGAAAAATATTTGAATTAAAAGAATTTAAACAAGAGCAGCAAATTTTGTTTAAAAAATTATTAGCAAGTGAGGCAAGAACCAATTTTCTTTTTGCAGATGCGCCAGTTGCCATTGGGGTATTAAGTGGAAAGCAACTTATTATAGAAAAAGCTAATGATAATTTATTAAATGTTTGGGGTAGGGATAAATCTTGTATTGGTAAATCTTTAGATGAAACACTACCAGAATTAAAAAATCAACTGTTATATAAGTTTATTCAAGATGTTTTTATAAGCGGTAAACCTTACTATGGCGAAAATATAGAGGTTGTGCATATTAAAAATAATAATGAGGTAAAAGGATTTTTCAATTTTGTATATCATCCTATAAAAAATGCTGAGGACTTAACAATTGGTATCATGATGATTGCCAATGATGTTACCGAACAAACATTAAATAAAAAGGAAACTACAAAATTAAATCTACAGCTTCAAACGGCAAATGAAAAATTAGAAACAAGTAATGAAGAGCAATCTACTATTAATGAAGAGTTGTTAAGCACAAATGATTTTTTAATAGAAGCGCAAAGCAAATTAGAAGAAACCATTAACGATGTTGAATTAAGCAGAGCAAGGTTTAGGGATATGATTACTTCCTCTCCTGTTGCTATGCTAGTTATTAGGGGAGATAATTTTATTTTTGATGAAGTTAATGATGCCATGTTGTTAATTATTAATAAGGATATTTCAATTAAGGGAAAACCATTACTAGAAGTAATGCCTGAATTAATTGGCCAGCCTATTCTTGATGTTTTTTACAATACTTATAAAACAGGCAATGAGGCTAGGCTTTTAGATGCGGCAGTTAATCTATATCGAAATGGGGAATTAACAACACTCTATTTTAATGTTACCTATAGCGCAATACTAGAAAACGGGATAATTACGGGTGTTATGCAATCTGCTGTAGATGTTACCGAACAGGTTATAGCAAGAAATGAATTAAAAAAGGCAGAAGAATTAATGCGCATGACTATTAATGCAGCAAATTTGGGCACCTGGGTAGCAAACATAAATACTAAAAAAGTAATTGCTAACGACAGGCTTAAAGAGTTATATGGCTTTAATAAAGAAGAAGATTTTAGTTATGATGATGCTATAAATTATATCAGCGAAGATTTCAGAATTTCAGTTTTAGGAGAGATTGAAAAATCGATAACAAGAAATGAGCCTTATAATATTGAGTTTAAAATTTTGGGAAAAAATGATGGGCAAATAAGGTGGTTAAAATCTTCTGGAAAACTACACGTAGGCTCTGACGGGAATAAGAATTTATTCTCGGGTGTAGCTATAGATATTACTGAACAAAAAGAAAATGAACAGCGCAAAAATTCTTTCATTGGGATGGTGAGTCACGAACTTAAAAACCCATTAACTTCTATAAATGCTTATTTGCAACTTTTAGAAGTAAAAGCTAATAAAGCAAAAGACGATTTTACCTCGGGTGTTTTAGGTAAAACTTTGGTACAGGTTAGCAAAATGAAAAATATTATTGGCGGCTTTTTAGATGCGTCTAGATATGAATCTGGTAGAATTAGCATTGATATTCAAGGATTTGATTTGTCTGATTTGGTAAAGGAGGTAGAGGAAGAATCTTTAACAACCATTATTAGTCATAAAGTAATTTTTGCTCCTGTAGAGTATACTTTTGTAAAAGCCGATAGAGATAAAATTGGTCAGGTTATTAATAATTTAATTAATAACGCAGTCAAATATTCGCCAATTAATTCTACGATTAGAATCAGCTGTGTAACTAAAGATAATTTTGCACAAGTTTGGGTAAAGGATGAAGGAATGGGCATTTCTTCTGAAAATCAAAAAAACCTTTTCGAAAGATATTTTAGAGTTCAGGGAGACCATATGAAAGCAATTGCCGGTTTTGGAATTGGGCTTTATATCTGTAAGGAAATTATAGAAAGGCATAATGGTAAAATTGGAGTAGAAAGCGAAATTGGAAGAGGTGCCCATTTTTATTTCCAATTGCTTTTGTAATTTATTAAAACTAAATTAATGACAAATTACCTGTTCATTCCCCAAAATTTTAGGACTTAAAAAAGGTATATCTAAATTTAAGCCTCTTATAACAAACCAAATACCTAAACATAAGGTGATATAAGGTAAAAAAACTTTTATTTTTTGCCTAAAAATAGGTTTACTAAAGTTCACACCCAACATTGCTAAAAGCATTAAAGGCATTGTCCCTAATCCAAAAACAAACATAAATAAAGCAGATTGATAGGCACTATCCGTATTAATGGCTGTTGCTAAGCCCAAATAAACAAATCCGCAAGGTAAAAAACCGTTTAATAAACCTAAATATAAATGCCCAACTTTATTTTTTATGGCTTTACCTATCAGTTTGTTAACTATTAATGTAAAACGATTTGGCTTGTAGGCATTGCTATTTTTTAATATGATAATCTGTGGAAGCACAGCTAAAATTATTAATATACCACTAAGAATACTGATACTTTGTTGAAGACCGGCCATCCACAATTGCTTGCCTAATAAACCAATCAATAACCCTAAAAAAGCATAAGAAACCGCTCGGCCAAGGTTGTAAGAAATTTTTTTAAATAAAGTTGTCCATTTATTTTCTTGCTGATAAGGAATAGCAAATGCCAATGGACCGCACATACCAACACAATGTAAACTTCCAAATAACCCGATTATAAATGCTAAATGTAAATGGTTCATGGGAGATAAATGTTTTTTTCGTAAAGGTAATTTCGGTTACCATAATTCCATGTCATTACCAAATGCCATTGGCCTTTATCAAGTATATTTTTATTAATGCTAAATAATGAATTCTTCAACTTGATTGTCCTATCTTTTGTTTTATCTGCAGTTCTCTTAAAAATAATTTTTCCGTTCTCTAAAGCTTTAAAGGCAATATTTAATGTATTCCCATTAATGGTAATTAAAGGGGTTACATAGTCATCAATTACATTTTGTTTTAATTCATATTCTTTATCAAATGCCAAACCCTTTTCATAGTAATCTTTATCAAAAGCATCATCTATAGAATAGGTCATTTTAATCGCCAAAATGGTGATAAAACCCATAAAAATGATTAAAACTAGTATTATACTTCTACCCCAATTCATGTTGTTTTAATTTACAGGACCTAAAAAACTTGTTTTAATTTTATTGATAATCTTACCATTTTGTTTTACCAAAAGCACTACATCTGTTTTTCTTTGGTGTATTGATTTTTCTGGTAAAAGCACAAAAAAAGTAATTTTAACGGTGCTCTCTTTTTCAATTTTTGGCGCAGCCTGTATCCATCTAATTTTTTGATTTTTATCCTGTGGCATAATTTCAATATTCATGGGATAAGCCGTTTTATTGGTAAGTTCTGCATTGTACAAATTACTAATATAACCACCGGGCTGCTCTTGGTACAACATTCCTCCAACTCTTAATAGCGTTACATCTATATCTTTTCGGCTTAATAAAAAATAACTTAAAACCCCTATCATACCAACAATTACAAAACTGTAGGCCTTCATTCTTAGGTTAAACCGAGGCTGATGATTATTGGCTATCATCTCTTCTGAATAAAAACCAATCAGTTTACGTGGTTTATGAATTTTATCCATCACATCATCACAAGCATCAATACAAGCGGTACAATTCACACATTCTAATTGTGTCCCTTTACGGATATCAATCCCTGTTGGGCAAACAGCAACGCATAGATTGCAATCTACACAGTCGCCCAATTTCGATTCTGTATCTCCTTTTTTGAGTTTTCCTCTAGGCTCACCTCTTAAGTAATTATAAGCAACTACTAAAGAGTTTTTATCTAACATTACACCTTGCAGCCTCCCATAAGGGCAAGCCACAATACAAACCAATTCTCTTAGCTGACTAAAAACTAAATAAAATACAAAGGTGAAAATGCAAATAGCAATAAAACCCACCCAATGCAATTGTATAGGTTCCGTAGCGATATTAAATAAACTATCGCTACCAATAATATAAGCTAAAAAGGTATTTGATATGAGGAACGAGATCAACAAAAATAGAAAGTGTTTAGTCGTTTTTTTAATGATTTTATCTTGATTCCAATCACTTTCATCTAGTTTTTTTCTGGCTAATGGTTCGCCTTCTATCCAAACTTCAATCTTACGGAAAACCATTTCTAAAAAAATGGTTTGAGGGCAAATCCACCCGCAAAAAACCCGACCAAAAGCTATGGTAAATAATACAATGCTGATGAGTACCAGCAACATCGCCAAAACGAAAATAAAAAAATCTTGAGGCCAAAATACTTGCCCAAACAAGATGAACTTTCTTTCGATGATATTAAACATCATGAACTGATGCCCGTTAAATTTTACAAATGGTGCTGCAAACAAAAAAACCAAAAGCACATAACTTACTATACTCCGGTATTTATAAAACGCACCTTTTCTTAAAAGCGGATACAACCATCTTCTTTTCCCACTTGCCTCAACTGTACTGTGATAGGTGATGTCTTCCATTTTTTTTAATGAGTATTGAGTAATTAGTATTGAGTATTGAGACCAGAGTATTTAGGTGTGACTATTAAACTCTATTTACTAATGACTAGATACTTGATACTAAAGGCTATCAACCAACCATCTAACTACCTAACAAACTAACCACCTAACAAAACTAACCTTCCTTATCTCCCTGCGGTGCTTTCGGATTAGCCGGATTTGTGCCTTTTAAAGATTTAATATAATTTGCCACATCAGACATTTGCTTCGGAGAAAGCTGTTTTTCCCAAGAAATCATTCCTTTTTCGGGTACGCCATATTTAATGGTTTTAAAAAGGTTATTGATTTTTCCTCCATGTATCCAATATTCATCAGTTAAATTTGGCCCTACAATACCTTGCGCATGCTCTCCGTGGCAGGCCACACAATTCTGTATAAAAGTTGCCTGGCCCGCTTTTAAAACATCTATATTGGCAGTTAATTTCACAGAATTTTCATCCACACGGTTTGCTGATTTTGCTAAAAAAGCTTTTTGATCAATGCCAGCTTGCTTCATTTCTATTGTATATTCTTCATCCTGTAATTTTCCTAATTTAAAAACATGATAATTTAAAAGGTAAACAAATGCAAAAACGATAGTACCATAAAAAAGCCACATAAACCAAGCAGGTGTAGGATTATCCAACTCTGCAATTCCGTCATACTTATGGTCCATAACAAGATTTTTTTCTTCTTCTAAGGGCTTTAAAGACAGTATTTTTTCCAAAATTGATAACCTTGGTTTAGAGGGAGTTATCACTAACTCAGATTTTGCAGCCAATACCAACTCTTCTTCTTTTGGTAAAAGCATATTAGCCATTACTTTAAAAGTCTTTAGTAAAACCAAACAAACAATAGTAATAAGTGCTAACGTAAATAGTATTGCACCTAAAGCAATTCCGTTCATCAACTCAGATGTGGTGTAAGCAAACGAAATGCTATTAGCACCAAAAATTAATATAATAATTAAAAATATTTTGCGAATTTTCATTTTTATAGAGTTAATTCGATTTAGCATTTTCTTCATTTAATGGGATATCACTCATATATTCTAAATGCGATTTTTTCATTTTAATCATGGCAATAGTTGCCCCAATAAAAAAAGCTAAGAATATAAAAAGAGATAACAACATATAAATTTCATCGCCTTGCAGGCTATGTACAAACTGTTTAAACATGGCTTATTTATTTTGCGGGTTTGTTTTTAATATCTGTTCCTAATCTTTGTAGGTAAGCAATTATGGCTATGATTTCCCTATCGCTACTCACTTTAATCTTATCAATGGCAAGATTTGCTGAAATTGCTTTAGCTTGTTTATCTAAATCTCTATTGGCAATTGCCGCATATCCTTTAGGGTAAGGTACACCTAGTGTTTGCATTGCTTTAATTTTTGCTGTTGTATTAGTAGTATCCAATTTTTGGTCAATTAACCAATCAAATGCTGGCATAATGCTTCCCGGCGACATCGTTCTTGGATCCATCATATGATTATAATGCCACGCATTACTGTATTTCCCGCCTTCTCTTTGTAAATCTGGACCTGTTCTTTTTGATCCCCAAAGAAAAGGATGGTCATACACAAATTCGCCAGCTTTACTATATTCTCCATAACGTTCTGTTTCAGAACGGAAAGGCCTTATAGTTTGCGTATGGCAGCCTACGCAACCTTCTTTAATGTATAAATCCCTTCCTTGCAATTCTAAGGGAGTATATGGTTTTACGCTTGCGATAGTGGGTACATTAGAGCTGATAAAGAAAGTTGGCAACATTTCTACCATTCCACCAATTAATATCACAACTAAACTTAATACCAAGAATGTCATTGGTTTGCGTTCTAATCTTCTGTGCCAAAATTCACTTGGTTCATTTGTTTCTTTTAATAATGGTAAAGCTTCAGCAGCCTCGTTGCTAACTAGCTTTCCGGCTCTCATAGTTTTATATAAATTATAAGCCATTACAATAACTCCACTTAAGTAAAAAGCGCCACCAATAGAACGCATGATGTACATTGGGATAATGCGAGTTACAGTCTCTAGAAAGTTTGCATATTTTAATAAACCTTCAGGAGTAAATTCTTTCCACATTAATCCTTGGGTAAAGCCAGCCCAATACAGTGGAATCGCATAAAAAAGAATTCCTAAAGTGCCAATCCAAAAGTGAAAGTCTGCTAGTTTTTTAGAGTAAAGTTCTGTTTTATAAATTCTTGGAATTAACCAATATAAAACTCCAAAGGTCAAAAATCCATTCCATCCTAAAGCGCCCACATGAACGTGAGCTATAATCCAATCGGTAAAGTGGGCAATTGCATTAACACTTTTTAAGGAAAGCATTGGGCCTTCAAATGTGGCCATTCCGTAAGCGGTTAATGCAACCACCATAAATTTTAAGGTTACATCATCACGTACTTTATCCCAAGCACCACGTAAGGTTAATAAGCCATTAATCATCCCACCCCAACTAGGTGCAATCAGCATAATAGAAAAAGCAACACCTAAAGATTGTGCCCATCCAGGTAGGGAAGTATATAAAAGATGGTGAGGCCCTGCCCAGATGTAAATAAATATTAATGCCCAAAAATGTAAAATACTCAGCCGATAAGAATATATAGGGCGATTTGCCATTTTTGGTAAGAAATAATACATCATACCTAAATAAGGAGTAGTTAAGAAAAACGCAACAGCATTATGTCCATACCACCATTGCACTAATGCATCTTGAACTCCCGCGAAAACATAGTAGCTTTTAAATATAGAAATCGGTAACTCAAAAGAGTTAACAATATGTAACACAGCAACTGTCACAAATGTGGCTATGTAAAACCAAATGGCAACATATAAGTGCTTTTCCCTTCTTTTTATTATAGTTCCAAACATGTTAACCCCAAAAACTACCCAAATAATAGTGATGGCAATATCAATTGGCCATTCTAGTTCTGCATATTCATGAGAAGTGCTAAAACCCAATGGAAGCGTAATTGCCGCCGAAATTATAATCAATTGCCAGCCCCAAAAATGGATTCTGCTAAGCAAATCGCTAAACATACGGGCTTTTAACAATCTTTGTAATGAGTAATAAACACCCATAAAAATAGCATTCCCCACAAATGCGAAAATCACAGCATTGGTATGTAGCGGTCTAATTCTCCCATAAGTTGTGTATTGATTGCCCAAATTCATACTTGGGCTATAAAGTTGGGTAGCTATTAATAAACCTACCGTCATGCCAACAATGCCCCAAACTATAGTAGCTATGGCAAAATTTCTAACTATTTTGTTGTCGTAATAAAATTTATCTGGTTGCATCAACATATCTTAAGAATAGCTTTTATATACTGCAAAAATATCTCTCAAAGAGCGATGAGAGTGTGACCTTAAATGCGCTAATAAATGACCTTTATCACTTTTGTCAAAAATTAAAATCGTTGCTATATATTCGCGTAATTCAATAATTAGTTTATCAGAATAACACTTTTTATTTTTGCAAATAGGCAAGTAATTAGTATAATAACTAAAGGATAGGCGCATCAAAAAGCCACAAGTTTTATTATCCTTAAAAACATTTTCAATAAGTCATTTTTTAACTCAACAAATACAAATAATCTTCATGGAAACTAATAGGTATATCACAGCAGAAGAAGCAGTAAAAATGGTTAAATCTGGTAATCGTGTATTTCTTCACGGTAGCGCCGCAACACCAACTTTAATTATAGATGCATTACAAAATCGTCATCAAGAATTAAAAAATGTCGAACTAATAAGTATTACCACCCTTGGCGATAGTAACTTTAGTGACGAAAAATTTAAAGAGAGTTTCTTTTTTAATTCATTATTTGTTTCGGCAAATTCAAGGTCAATAGTAAATAGTTTACATGGAGATTATGTTCCAGTATTTTTAAGCGAAATTCCGCTACTCTTTAACGATGAGTTTTTACCTATAGATGTAGCAATCATTCAAGTTTCGGAACCAGATAAGCATGGCTATTGCACATTAGGAACTTCAGTAGATATCGCTAAAGCAGCAGTAGATAATGCTAAGAGAGTAATCGCACAAGTTAACCCTAATATGCCCAGAACCCATGGAGATGGTTTTATTCATACCAATAAAATAGACGCAATGGTTTGGCATAAAACAGAACTGCCAGAAGTTGATTATTCTTCAAAAGCTAACAATGCCATTATAGAAATAGGTCAACACATCACAACTTTAATTGAAGATGGCTCAACTCTCCAATTAGGCATCGGCAGCATACCTGATCAAGTATTAAAAAATTTAGTTAATCATAAAAATTTAGGGTTACACACAGAAATGCTTTCAGATGGTGTAATCCCATTAATAGAAAGCGGAATCATTAACAATAGTAATAAAAAACTTAACATAGGTAAATCTGTCACATCCTTCATGGTGGGCACAAAAAAATTATATGATTTCGTAAACGATAATCCTTCAATCAGGGTTATGAATATTAACTATGTAAATGATACTAGTATTATAAGACAAAATCCAAAAGTAATTGCAATCAATAGCGCAATAGAAATAGATTTGACAGGTCAGGTTTGTGCAGATTCCATTGGCACCTATCAATATTCTGGTATTGGTGGTCAAATGGATTTTATTCGTGGAGCTTCACTTTCTTATGGGGGCAAACCAATAATAGCACTTCCGTCAGTAACAAATAAAGGGATTTCTCGCATTACTCCATTTTTAAAAGAAGGCGCAGGTGTGGTAACAACCCGCGGACATGTTCATTGGGTGGTTACAGAATACGGTAAAGTAAACCTTTTTGGTAAAAATCTTAAACAACGCGGTAAGGCTTTGATTCAAATAGCCCATCCCAATCATAGAGAAAATTTAGAAAGAGCATTTCATGATAGATATAATAAGGAGTAATTGCTGGGCATTTTTTTTCTATACTTTTTATCAAAAAAAATAAAAATTTTGGGACTATAAAAAATCCATATTAAACAAATTTGATAATATGTTTTTAATGCCGATGTTATTTAATTAACAAGCACATCAATCCATAAATTATAATGGCGTTACCCTTAAAAAGGCGGGTCACGCTTTACAAGGCTGCGCTTCACTTCGGTTTTTTGCCTAAAAAGGCAAAAGAACAACCCTTTACAATCGTTAACGCAAATCAACATTTAATTAAAATATCTTTGATTTAAATGAATAAAATTATTTTTTCTAGCACATAATCAACAACTTATACAAATGCTCGTAAAATTAACAATAAAGCTATTGCTTATTAAAATAAATAACCACACCTTTGCACTCCTCAAAAGCAAGGAATGTGGTTAAAAGCAATAAAAAAGCAGAATAAAATAAAATAAAAAAAAAGATTTGGAAGTTATATAAAATAACCACATCTTTGCACCCCGATGAAACGGGAACATGAACAGAGCGATTCTGGGAGTGATAAAAAATAGGATCAAAATCACTTAATGTGATAAGATATAGTAGCCAAA
>JBBRYE010000031.1:0-30685 GCA_038237895.1 Sphingobacteriales bacterium
AAATTATCGGATATGATTTTAGATTCAGAAAAAGATCCATCTAACGCCCCATATATCAAAAGAGAACTTAAAAGTATTGGAATTGACGAAAGTACTATAAGTACTTATTTTTTATTTCCACACACTTCTTAAGTTGATGATTTTTATAACCATTGATAAAAAAAATATATTCAGAAGCTTTGGAAAAGTCTTTTTCAAATTGGTTTTCATTTCCTCGTTTAACCATTAATATCACCACTTCTAGTATCATAAAAAAATTTAAATAAAAGCTAAATCTAAACGCCTCAATCAAGCCAAAGTACAATCATTAATAACCGCTTTTTGGCCTTGACCTTTGCGGCAGAGATGAAAAAAGTTAAAGCAAAAACTTAAATAGCAAAGGGCGCAGCCTTGTCCTTTTGGTTCTTTTCTGACAAGAGAAAAGAACTAGGCATTTCCCGCCAATGAGGGAAGGCAAGGCTGTGCGTGAATGGCAAATTGCCATGCTACAAAATGCTATCTAAGAATAAAAATAAAAGAACAGCAACATGCCTATGTGTGAGATGTCTCCTATCGTCGACATGACGAATCTTAATATTATATATTCTTCGCTAACCAATCCCCAACTGCATTAGTTCCATATGCTTTATTCTTTCCTGATAAATCTTCAGTTACAATTCCTTCTGCTAAAGATTTATTTACTACCTCTCTAATTTCATCGGCTTCGGCTTGTAAACCAAAAGCATCTTCAAACATCATCGCTGCAGATAAAACGGTTGCTAACGGGTTTGCAATGTCTTTTCCTGTTGCTTGCGGATAAGAACCGTGAATTGGCTCGTACAAAGAAGTATGTAATCCTTTAGAGGCAGAAGGCATTAATCCCATTGAACCTGAAATTACAGAAGCCTCATCAGTTAAAATATCACCAAAAAGGTTTTCTGTTATCAATACATCGTAAGTATTTGGCCATTGTACCAAACGCATTGCTACAGCATCAACAAACTCATAAGAAACCGTAACTTCTGGATAGTCTTTTTCCATATCCTGAACCGTTTCTCGCCATAAACGAGAGGTTTCTAAAACGTTAGCTTTATCTACACAACATAACTTTTTACCACGAGTCATCGCAATTTCAAATCCCATTTTTGCCAAACGCTGAATTTCAAATCGAGTATAAGTACAAGTATCAAAAGCAGTATTGCCATCGTCTTTTCTGCCTCTTTCTCCAAAGTAAATTCCGCCCGTTAACTCACGTAAAATAATTAAATCGGTTCCTTCAATTCTTTCTCTTTTTAATGGAGAATTATCAATTAAAGATGGAAAAGTAAAAGTTGGACGCACATTGGCAAATAAGCCTAATTTCTGACGCATTTTCAATAATCCTTGCTCTGGACGAACCATTGCTTTTGGGTCATTATCATATTTTGGATGACCGATAGCGCCAAAAAGAACCGCATCAGCAGCCAAGCAAACTTCGTGGGTGGAATCTGGATATGGCTCACCACAATCGTCAATAGCACAAGCTCCAGTTAATGCCGTTGTCCAGTTGATTTCATGTTTATATTTTACCGCAATGGCATCACAAACTTTAACCGCTTGTGCAATTACTTCTGGTCCAATTCCGTCTCCTGCAAGCAGGGCAATGTTTAATTTCATGTTTTTTAGTTTTGAGTAGTGAGTATCTAGTAATGAGATCTCTGCTAACTTTAACGTTTAGTTTATAATTCTTTATTTCTCACGATAAAAGATTATCTTTTTATTTGATCACTACATCTTGTAACTTTAAATCATCTTGATTCTTGCTACTTGACTCTTGCATCTTTCCCTCCATAATATTTAACATCTTCTCCGTAGCTTTAATCGCACAAACTGTTTGATCAGAGTCTAAGCCACGAGTTTTAAAAGTTTTTTTCTCTGTTTGCCAAGTTATTGTAGTTTCGCAAAGAGCATCTGAGCTACTTCCTGGCGCAATATATACTACATAATCAATTAAAGCGGGAAGAATTCTTCCTTGTGCTTTATAAATAAAACTCAATGCCAACATAAAAGCATCAAATTGTCCATCGCCTTGGGCATGTTCTTCAAAAATTTCTCCATTAAAATTGATTGCAATGGTAGCGGAAGGGCGCAAACCTTTAGAATGAGAAAGCACATAAGACTCTACTTTTACTTTATCCTGATGAGTATGACTTGCTAAAACATCAGAGATTATGTAAGGTAAATCATCTTGAGTAACGGTTTCTTTTAAATCGCCCAATTCAATAACCCGCTGGGTAACTTTCTTCAAATCGGCATCATTTAATTTTAAACCTAATTCTTGCAGATTCTTTTCGATATTGGCTTTGCCAGAAGTTTTTCCTAAAGCATAAGTTCGCTTTCTACCGAAACGTTCTGGCAGTAAATCGTTAAAATAAAGATTCTTTTTATTGTCTCCATCTGCATGAATTCCAGCTGTTTGCGTAAATACGTTTTCGCCCACAATTGGTTTGTTGGCTGGGATGCGAACGCCTGAAAATGTCTCTACCAATTTACTTACTTTATAAATCGAAGATTCTTTTAAGCCAATTTCCACTTCTGGTAAAAAATCATTTATAACAGCAATTACACTTGCCATTGGTGCATTCCCAGCCCTTTCTCCCATACCATTTACGGTTAAGTGTAGGCCATCAATTCCGGCTTTTACTGCTTCTAAAGCATTTGCAGTTCCTAAATCATAGTCGTTATGAGCATGAAAATCAAAATGATTTTCCGGATATTTAGTTTTTATCTGCTTTAAAAATTGATAAGTTTCATGCGGTGTTAGAACACCTAATGTATCAGGCAATAGAATTCTTTTAATTGGTTGAGTAATTAAAAAATCAAGATATTGAAATACATATTCTGATGAATTATGCATTCCATTACTCCAATCTTCTAGATAAACATTAGTTTCAATTCCTTCTTTTAAAGCTAATTGAATTACATTTGCAATCTCATTAAAATGCTGTTCTGGAGTTTTTTTTAGCTGATGAGTTAAATGATTAAGGGATCCTTTAGTTAGTAAATTTTGCACTTTAACACCCGCTCGTAACATCCAGTCAATAGAAACGCCATTATCAACGAAAGTTAAAACTTCTACTTTATTTAAATAGTTGTTTTCACTTGCCCATTTACTTACTTCCTTAACTGCGCAAAGTTCGCCTTCGGATACTCTTGCTGAGGCAATTTCAATACGGTCAACTTTTAATTCGTCTAGCAGTAACTGAGAAATAGTTAGTTTCTCGGCAACAGAAAATGAAACTCCTGAGGTTTGTTCGCCATCCCTCAGCGTAGTATCCATAATTTCTATTTTCTTTGTTTTCATGTTAATTGAGCGTTTTTAAAAATTAAAAAGGCAAATTCCCAGCAAATATTTCTATGTCGGATTTAATGTTTTGTAGATAATCTATATCATCAAAGCCGTTTGTCATGTTATCTTTTTTATAAGAACTGATGTCGAAACTTTCCTTTTCTCCGGTAGATAATAAAGTAATAGTTTGCTCCACCAAGTTGATTTCAATTTCCGTTTGTGGATCTTTATGAACTGCTTCAAAAATTGTCTCCATAAAAGCTGGACTAATTTGAACTGGTAAAACACCAATGTTTAAACAGTTTCCTCTAAAAATATCTGCGAAGAAACTAGAAACTACTGCTCTAAAACCGTAATCGTAAATTGCCCAAGCCGCGTGTTCTCTTGAAGAACCTGAACCAAAGTTTTTTCCTCCTAAAAGGATTTTTCCTTTATAAATTGAGTTATTTAACACAAAATCCGCTTTAGGCGAACCATCTGTATTGTATCTCCAATCTCTAAATAAATTATCTCCAAAGCCTACACGCTCTGTAGCTTTTAAAAAACGAGCTGGTATGATTTGATCAGTATCTACATTCTCTATCGGAAGTGGAACCGCTGTACTTTTTATTATTGTAAATTTATCGTATGCCATTTTTTGTTCAGTTTGTTAGGTTTTAGTTTTTTGGTTTGTTAGGCTTTTAAAGCGATTACAAACTGGTCAACTAAATCCTTAAATTTTAATAATATTCTCCATTAATTTTGCTTTAAGTCTGCTATTTTCTTCAACATTGTATGTCCTAACAAACTAACAACCCAACCATCTAACCAACTAACTCCATTAATTCCCTTGGGTCAGTAACCTTACCAGTAACCGCTGCTGCTGCTGCAACAAGTGGGCTGGCCAATAAAGTTCTTGAACCCGGACCTTGTCGGCCTTCAAAATTTCTGTTTGATGTACTTACCGCATATTTTCCAGCCGGAATTTTATCGTCATTCATGGCTAAACAAGCAGAACAACCAGGCTGACGTAGCACAAAACCTGCATCAGTAAAAATGTCTAACAAACCTTCGTCTTTAATTGCAGCTTCTACAATATGAGAACCCGGAACTAACCAAGCCGTTACGTTATCCGCTTTTTTACGTCCTTTTACAATCGATGCAAAAGCTCTAAAATCTTCTATTCTTCCGTTTGTACAGCTTCCAATAAAAACATAATCAACGGGTTTCCCAATCATCCCTTCGCCTTCACCAAAACCCATATAATTCAAAGATTTCTCGTAAGTAGCAACTCCACCTTCAACAGAAGCAGCATCAGGAATATCTTTAGAAATACCAATACCCATTCCTGGGTTAGTACCATAAGTAATCATCGGCTCTATTAATGAACCATCGAAAGTATATTCTTTATCAAAAGTGGCGTCAGTATCCGTTTTTAAGGTTTTATAATATGCTAAAGCTTTATCCCAAGCTTCGCCTTTTGGGGAAAACTCTCTGCCTTTTACATAGTCAATAGTGGTTTCGTCCGGTGCAATCATACCGCCTCTAGCACCCATTTCTATCGAAAGATTACAAACCGTCATACGGCCTTCCATCGTCATTTCCTCAAAAACTTTTCCAGCATATTCTACAAAATAACCTGTAGCACCAGAAGTTGTTAACTGCGAAATGATGAACAAAGCCACATCTTTTGGTGTAACTCCAAAACCTAAAGAACCTGTAATATTGATTCTCATTTTTTGAGGTTTAGGCTGCATAATACATTGCGTTGCCAAAACCATTTCTACTTCTGATGTGCCAATTCCAAAAGCAATTGCACCAAAAGCACCATGAGTTGAAGTATGCGAATCGCCACAAACAATGGTTGCACCCGGTTGTGTAATGCCATATTCTGGACCTACCACATGTACAATTCCGTTTTTTTGATGACCCAAGCCCCAATGCGAAATTCCGTATTCGTTAGAATTAGATTCTAAAGCTTTTAACTGATTTGCCGAAAGCTGATCTTCTACCGGTAAATGCTGATTAATGGTGGGTGTGTTATGATCTGCCGTTGCGAAAGTACGCTCTGGATGTAACACTTTAATTCCTCTACTTTTTAATCCCAAAAAAGCAACCGGACTGGTTACTTCATGAATCAGGTGACGATCGATGAAAAGCACATCCGGCCCTCCTTCAATCTTACGGACTACATGCCCGTCCCAAACCTTGTCAAATAATGTTTTACTCATTTTATTTTGTTTTTATGTCATTGCGCTTCGTTGTCAATGCGAGTGAAGCGAAGCAATCTGTTTTTATGTCATTGCGAGGTGTCTCGTTTTTTACCTCAATTATTTTTTGGGCGTTTTAACACGCTATCCGCTGTATCTTTTTTGCCATTTGCAAAATGGCTAGAGACAAAAAAGGATGCCGCTGCTATCGTTAACGCACTCTTCAAATCTGTTAAGGATAATCCGAGGATTATCCCTACGTTTTTCCCATGGTCTGTGTCCTCACGGACCATTATTATATATTTTGTTTCGGTCTGTGAGGACACAGACCGAGGTTGTATATTTATTTTCGTTTGAAAGGTTGCGTTAAGGATGGAAGCGATATCCTTTTTGATTTTTTCTATCAAAAAGATTTAGCGAACAGCCTGTTAAAACGCCCTAATTATTAAAAAATTAATCCTTTCAGTCATGCTGAATTATTCGTTTCAGCATCTTATTATATATTAATTAAACTTTGCTTTTGAGATGCTGAAATAAATTCAGCATGACAAAAACCTATATAAACTTATTCACCGCATCTAAATACGCCTTGGCCGATGCCTGCACAATATCTGTACTGAAACCGTAGCCATTGTAGCGTTTATCTAAATATTGGATGCGCATATTCACCTTACTTACATCATCGCTACCACCTTCTATTGCATCTATATGAAATTCTTTGATGGTAATTTCTTTCTCTAAAATGGAGTTAATGGCTTTAATAGTGGCATCAACAGGGCCATTACCAGAGGAAACAGCCTCATGCAAAGTTCCGTTTACATCTAATTTAATCATAGATGTAGGAATTAATGGGTCGCCGCACATCACTTGTAAAAGCTTAACAGTTACGCCTTCTTTGTAATTTCTTTCGGTACCATCGCTCATTAAGGAAAGTAAATCATCGTCTTTGATTTCTTTTTTCTTATCGGCAACGGTTAAAAAGCGTTCATAAACATCATCTAAATTTATTTTATCTATTACGTATCCTAACCTTTCTAAATGGTGTTTTAGGGCATGTCGGCCACTTCTGGCAGTTAAAATAATAGCAGATTGATCAATACCTACATCTTCTGGATTGATGATTTCGTAATTTTCGCGGTGTTTTAAAACCCCATCTTGATGAATGCCAGAACTGTGAGCAAAAGCGTTTTTACCCACAATAGCCTTGTTTGGTTGAACTGGCATACGCATCATTCGGCTCACCATTCCGCTTAACTCGTAAAAATGTTTAGAGTTAATTTGTGTGTGCTTATTTAATGTTTGATGTGTTCTTAAAATCATGGCGACCTCCTCTAAAGAAGTATTTCCAGCTCTTTCGCCAATTCCGTTAATGGTACATTCTGCTTGGCGGGCACCGTTTTGAATACCTGCAATGGTATTAGCGGTTGCCAGACCTAAATCGTTATGGCAATGAACCGAGATAATGGCTTTGTCTATATTGGAAACATGGTCCATTAAATATTTAATTTTTGCTCCGTATTGATCTGGAAGACAATAACCATTAGTATCTGGAATGTTGACTACCGTTGCACCAGCTGCAATTACGGCCTCTACCATTTGTGCTAAAAAAGCATTATCAGCTCGGCCGGCATCTTCGGCATAAAACTCAATATCCTCTACATACTTTTTGGCGTATTTAACTGCATCCACTCCACGTTGTAAAATATCTTCTCGGGTGCTGTTAAATTTGTATTTAATGTGCATATCAGATGCGCCAATTCCGGTGTGGATACGCGGTCTTTTTGCAAATTTTAAAGAATCGGCTGCTACATCAATATCGTTTTTATTGGCTCTGGTTAAAGCGCAAATAATAGGTTCAGTTACGGCTTTAGAAAGTTCTACAACGCTATTAAAATCACCCGGACTAGAAACTGGAAAGCCAGCTTCTATCACATCTACGCCTAAAGCTTCCAAGCGCAGTGCAATTTCTATCTTCTCGGAAGTAGTTAATTGGCAACCGGGCACTTGTTCGCCGTCACGCAACGTGGTATCGAAAATGTAAATTCTATTAGGATCGTGTAACATAACATCACCCCCCGACCTCCTCTCCTTTTGGAGAGGGGGAGACTGGGAGGATTTTATTTTTATATAATTTATGATGATAGCTCAAAGACTTCTTTACTTTCTTTGAGAGTTAATTTTTCTTTTAAATCTTCAATTAATTTTACTTTTCCATCTTCTAAAACAATTCGTTTTTCTAAACAAGATGGTAGTTGAGCTTCGTAATGACCGACATAAATTACCGTCATTCCATTATTAGAAATTTCATCTACCAATTGATTAAAATATTGGGTTTGGTATTTATCTAAACCTTGACAAGGCTCATCTAAAATCAATAATTCTGGATTTTTGATGATGGTTCTAGCCAATAAAACCAATCTTTGTTTGCCTAAAGGCAAGGTGTTTAGCAAATCGTTTTTGTTTTCAGTTAAACCGAAGAATGCTATTAAATCTTCTACTTGTTTAACTTTAGAATAGGGTAAGGTTTTAAATAAACCTACCGAATCATAAAGCCCAGATGCGACACTTTGAAACACGGTTGAATTTGCATCAAAATACCAATGAAACTCTGGTGAGATTAAACCGATGTGTTGCTTAATGTCCCAAATACTTTCGCCACTGCCTCTTTTGCTGCCAAATAAATACAATTCGTTAGCGTAAGATTGGGGATGATCGCCATTAATTAAGCTCAATAAAGTTGATTTACCAGATCCATTTGGCCCTTGTAACAACCATTTTTCTCCAGCCTTTACTTCCCAATTGATGTTTTTTAAAACCTGTTTATCTCCATAGCTGATATTCATATCAACCATTTTTGCGATAAGGTTTGAAGTATAAATCGGGCTTTCTTTTAAGAATTTTGGAACCTCTTCTAAATCAGCTTTATTAAAGTGAGAGGAATATTTTTTTGATTTCTGCTCAATTAGCTTTCCATTTTGTATTTCTGCAAAATGAGTTATACAATTTGGCAATTCATCTTCATTTGAGATTAAAATAAGTTGAACTCCATCGGCGCAAGCCAATTTTAAAAGATGGTTTAAGTTTTTTCGAGAAACGGCATCTAAACCTACATAAGGCTGATCGATAATTAACAACTGAGGTTTTAACCAAAGCGTTTTAATTAATTGTAATTTTTTGTGCTCGCCACTTGATAATTCAATGAGTTGAGAATCTTTTAAAGCAGAAAAGTTTAAAGCATCAAAAAGCGGTTCAACATCGGCGAAAGCCAAATTATTTTCTTTACCATAACGAGCTAATTCTGATTTTACGGTTAAAGTCTCTTTAGCTTGATGAGCAGTATATCGTTGCTGATAGTAAAAATTAGCAACACCTTCTACATTTTTAAACTGATACCAACTTTCTACCAATAATACTTTTGCAGGTAGTTGACTTGATTTATTAAAATTGATTTCAATTTCTCCTGCATAGTCGGCTAAGCCAGTAATTGCTTTCGCTAAGGTTGTTTTTCCGCTTCCGCTGATGCCACTAAGCAACCAATTTTCACCGCCCAAAATAGTCCAGCTCAAATCACTCAATACCAGTTTTTGCTGGTATTGAAGGGTTAAATTGGAAATATAAACCCCTAAATCCCCTGAAGGGGACTTTACTAGGTTTCTATTTTGGGTTGTTGTTTTCAATCTATATTATTTTAGTCCCCCTTGGGGGATTAGGGGGTTTTTATCGTTTTCATAGCCGTCATCGCTTGACGCAAAACTGCTCCTACTTTTTCTACTTGATGTGTTCTGATGGCTTCGTTTATTTCAATCAATTTGCGGTTATCTACACCACCATCTTTACCTTCATTGAAGTTTTTACCTACTAAATCGGTGTCAACTTTTTTCATAAAATCAGCCAATAAAGGCTTACAAGCTTGGTCAAAAAGATAACAACCATATTCGGCAGTATCAGAAATTACACGATTCATTTCGAACAATTTCTTACGAGCAATGGTGTTTGCAATTAGTGGAGTTTCATGCAATGATTCGTAATAAGCAGATTCTGGTTTGATGCCCGCTTGGACCATAGTTTCAAAAGCCAATTCAACACCTGCTCTGATGAAAGCAACCATTAATGTATAGTTATCAAAATATTCTTGCTCTGCAATTTTTACGTCTCCAGCAGGCGTTTTTTCGAAGGCAGTTTCGCCAGTTTCGGCTCTCCATTTCAATAAGTTTTTATCGCCATTTGCCCAATCTTCCATCATGGTTTTGCTAAACTCACCACTCATGATATCATCTTGATGTTTTTGGAACAAGGGACGCATAATGTCTTTTAATTCCTCAGAAATTTCGAAAGCTCTGATTTTAGCAGGGTTGCTTAAACGATCCATCATGGCGGTTATTCCACCTTGTTTTAAAGCTTCGGTAGTTACTTCTACACCATATTGAACTAATTTAGAAGCATAACCTGCGTCAATTCCTTTTTCTATCATTTTATCAAATGATAAAATAGAACCGGTTTGTAATAAACCGCAGAGAATAGTTTGCTCGCCCATTAAATCAGATTTTACTTCTGCAACAAAAGACGATAACAAAACACCAGCTTTATGTCCGCCTGTGCCTACTGCATAAGCTTTTGCTTGTGCCAAACCTTTAGATTGAGGGTCGTTTTCTGGGTGAACCGCAATTAAAGTAGGTACCCCAAAACCCCTCACATACTCCGCTCTAACTTCGCTACCCGGGCATTTTGGAGCCACCATAATTACGGTGATGTCTTTACGGATTTGCATTCCTTCTTCAACAATATTGAAACCATGAGAATAAGAAAGCGTTGCATCTTTCTTCATCAACGGCATTACCGCATTCACAACTGAAGTGTGTTGTTTATCGGGAGTTAGGTTGATTAAAATATCAGCCGTTGGGATTAATTCTTCATAAGTACCAACCTTGAAATTGTTTTCGGTTGCGTTTTTCCAAGAATCTCTTTTGCCTTCTATAGCTTCTTTACGCAAAGTGTAACTTACATCTAAACCGCTATCACGTAAGTTTAAACCTTGGTTTAGGCCTTGTGCGCCGCAACCTATAATTACCAATTTTTTGCCTTTCAACGCATTTACACCATCAGCAAATTCGCTAATGTCCATAAATTCGCAAACACCTAGTTGGTTTAATTTTTCTCTTAATGGTAATGTGTTAAAATAGTTTGACATTGTTTTTTTTTGTTAAGTCCGAAGTCGGATGACCGAAGTCGGATGTAGTATTTCGTTTATTTATAATTTTTTTTAATTCTAGTCTTTTAACTTCTGTCTTCGGACTTCCGTCTTTTTTTTCACTCTTCGGACTTCGGTCTCCCTACCTCCGACTTCAAATTACATTGTAAATACTTTCTCTCCTTTGTTTAAATATTCGTTTTCTATTACGTCTTCTCCAGGTTCTAACCTTTCAAATTCACGTAGTTTAGCATGGAAACCATCACTATCTTTAATAATTGCTACTCTTGCACTTCTAACAAATTCTATTAAACCATATTTTTGCAGTTCCTCTACTAAAGCATCTGTTTCTTCACGGTGCCCAGTAGCTTCAAAAACAGTATAATCTTTACGGATAACAACTGCCCTTGCGCCATATTCACGCAGTAAACGTTCTACACTTACATGTTCGGCAATAATATCAGTAGGTACTTTATAAAGTGCCAATTCTTGCCAAATT
The DNA here is from genome assembly GCA_038237895.1 of Sphingobacteriales bacterium. Classification (GTDB taxonomy): domain Bacteria; phylum Bacteroidota; class Bacteroidia; order Sphingobacteriales; family Sphingobacteriaceae; genus Pseudopedobacter. The sequence goes on from JBBRYE010000031.1 coordinate 11,184, forward strand.
ACATCTTCATTTGTGTTGAAATATACTTTCAAAACTTCTACTTGCTTTTCTAATTGACGGGCAACTTTCTTTACTACATCTTCTGTTTCGTTTATTACGATGTTGAATCTGTGAATACTTTCAACTTCAGATGGAGAAGTATTCAAACTTTCTACATTTAGCTTTCTCCTGCTAAAGATAATAGCGATTCTGTTTAATAAACCAATTTGGTTTTCGGTATAAACTGTGATGTTATATTCCTTCTTTTCTATATTTGATTCCATTTTAAATCAATTTGTTAAGTCCCTTTTATTTATCCCCTTGAGGGAATAAGGGGTAGGGGATTATTTGAGTCTGATTTCTGAAACGCTGCAACCTTGAGGAACCATTGGGAAAACGTTATTTTCTTTGGTAACCATAACTTCTAATAGGTAAGAACCTTTGTGGTCAAGCATCGTTTTTAAAGCATTAACTAAGTTTTCTCTTTCAGAAACTTTTTGCCCTTCAATGTAATAACCTTTTGCAACTGCTACAAAATCAGGACTGGTAATATCCACAAAAGAATATCTTTTATCGTTAAATAGTTCTTGCCATTGGCGTACCATGCCCAAAAATTGATTATTTAAAATCATGATTTTTACATTGATGCCGCTCTGCATAATGGTGCCTAATTCTTGGATAGTCATTTGAAAACCCCCATCACCAATTACAGCAACAACAGTTTTATCGGGTGCACCAAATTTAGCACCGATAGCTGCCGGTAAGGCAAATCCCATTGTTCCTAAACCGCCACTGGTAATATTACTACGGGTATGGTTAAATTTTGCATATCTGCATGCCACCATTTGGTGCTGACCAACATCCGTAACAATAATAGCATCACCTTTAGTTAAAATATTTAGTTGATTGATAACTTCGCCCATGGTTAATTCGCCAGATGTAGGGTTACATTCTGCATCAATAACCTGGTCAATTTCCTTTTGGGTAAAATCTCTGAACTTAGCTAGCCATTCATCATGTGATTTTTCATTAACTAAAGCAGTTAATAGAGGTAAGGTTTCTTTACAATCGCCCCAAACAGGAACTTCTGCTTTAACGTTTTTATCTATTTCGGCAGGATCAATATCTAAATGAATCACCTTGGCTTGCTTTGCATATTTATCTAAACGCCCAGTAACCCGGTCATCAAAGCGCATCCCAATGGCAATTAAAACATCGCATTCATTAGTTAAAACATTAGGACCATAATTGCCATGCATCCCTAACATTCCTACATTTAAAGGATGGTCGGTTGCAATAGCACCCGCACCTAAAATAGTCCAAGCTGCAGGTATTCCAGTTTTTTCTACAAAAGCCTGAAATTCTTTTTCTGCATTACCTAACAAAATACCTTGTCCAAATAGTATAAAAGGCTTTTTAGCGCTATTAATTAATGCAGCAGCTTTTTCAATATAATCCTGACGTATGATTGGTTTTGGACGGTAACTTCTAATGTGATCACATTTTTGATACGCCTCAACTTCTACCTTTTGAATTTGAGCATTTTTGGTAATATCAATCAAAACCGGACCTGGCCTACCAGATTTGGCGATATAAAAAGCTTTTGCTAATACTTCCGGAATTTCTGAAGCATCAGTTACCTGATAATTCCATTTTGTAATTGGAGTTGTGATGTTAATTACATCTGTTTCCTGAAAAGCATCCGTACCTAGTAAATGTGCAAAAACTTGCCCTGTAATACAAACCATTGGTGTACTATCAATCTGCGCATCTGCAATCCCGGTGATAAGGTTGGTTGCACCTGGTCCGCTTGTTGCAAAAACTACCCCAACTCTTCCAGAAGAACGAGCATAACCTTGTGCAGCATGTGTTGCACCTTGCTCATGACGAACTAAAATATGGTTTAGCTCACTTTTGAAATCATAGAGCGCATCATAAATTGGCATAATTGCCCCGCCAGGATATCCGAAAATAGTATCAACACCTTCTTCAATCAAACCCTTAAGCAAAATTTGAGAACCTGATAATTCCTCAGTAGCAACTGATTCTTTTGTTTGTTTATCTTTTAATTCAAGTGTATCCATCACTTATTTTTTAATTGTCTCTTTTGAATATTAATCATCACAATTTGTGATGATGATTTATTTCGGAACTGGTCACAATTTGAGACCAGTTATATTTGTTTTTCATGCTGTCACAATTTTTGACCGTATCTTGTTATATTTTATTTGGGCGTTTTAACACGCTTTCCGCTATATCTTTTTTGCCATTTGCTTTATGGCTAGAGGCAAAAAAGGATGTCGCTTCTATCGTTAACGCAACCTTAAATCTTCAAGATTTATCTTCTCAACCTAACTCTGTGAACTTTATTCCATGATCTGTGTCCTCACAGACCATTATTTAAGTTATTTCGTTCTGTGAAGACACAGACCAAAGTGTGAGAATCCGCTTCTATCGTTAACTCAAAAAACTAATCTTCATCCGTAACACAACCTTCTGTTGCATTTTTTACCAGTTTATAATATTTATACAAAACACCACTTTTAACTTTTGGACCGGGCTTTATCCAAGCCGCTCTTCTTTTTGCAATCTCTTCCACACTCACCATTAAATTAATGGTATTTGTGTTTGCACTAATTTCAATAATGTCATTATCTTCAATAATTCCAATATTTCCACCTTCAACAGCTTCTGGAGTAATGTGTCCAACTACAAAACCATGTGTTCCACCAGAAAAACGGCCATCGGTTATTAAAGCAACCGAAGCACCTAAACCAGCACCATAAATTGCAGAAGTTGGTTTCAGCATTTCTGGCATTCCGGGCGCTCCTTTTGGTCCAGAATTTTTTATAACCACCACATCTCCAGCTTTCACTTTTCCAGATGAAATTCCAGCAATCAATTCAAATTCTCCGTCAAAAACTCGGGCCGGACCTGAAAATGATTCTCCTTCTTTTCCACTAATTTTTGCTACAGAACCTAAAGTGGCAATGTTTCCATAAAGCATTTGTAAATGTCCAGTCGCTTTTATTGGATTTTCTAAAGGGCGGATAATATCTTGTTCATCAAAATCTAAATCTTTAGCATCCGCAACATTTTCTGCCATCGTTTTTCCGGTAACAGTGATACAATCACCATGTAATAAACCTTTTTTCAAAAGATATTTCATAATAGCAGGCATGCCACCCATATTGTGAACATCTTCCATCAAGTATTTACCACTTGGTTTTAAATCAGCAATTACTGGCGTTTTATCACTTATATCTTGGAAATCTTTTAATGTTAAACTCAAACCAACCGATTTTGCCATCGCAATTAAATGCAAAACAGCGTTGGTAGAACCTCCTAAAACCATCACAATGATTAAAGCATTATGAAATGCTTTTTGCGTCATGATATCTTTAGGTTTAATATCTTGCTCTAATAATATCTTAATGTATTTACCAGCATCTAAGCACTCGTTTTTCTTTTCTTCACTTAAAGCAGGATAAGAAGAACTGTAAGGTAAACTCATCCCCATTGCTTCAATAGCAGATGCCATTGTATTTGCAGTGTACATTCCTCCACAAGCACCCGCACCCGGACAAGCATTTTCAATTACACCTTGGTAATCCTCATCAGAAATATTTCCGGCTAATTTTTTACCCAAAGCTTCAAATGCAGAAACGATATTTAATTCTTCTCCTTTATAATGACCAGGATGAATGCTTCCACCGTAAACCATAATACTTGGACGATTTAAACGACCCATAGCCATGATAGAGCCAGGCATGTTTTTATCGCAACCGGGTATTGCAATTACGCCATCATAATAATGACCCGCACATACTGCTTCAATAGAATCTGCAATTAAATCACGAGATACTAAAGAATAACGCATCCCCTCTGTTCCATTTGTTAGGCCATCACTTATACCAATAGTATTAAAAGTTAATCCGACTAAGTTTTCGTTCCAAACCCCTTTTTTAACAATTGCGGCCAAATCATTTAAGTGCATATTACAAGTGTTACCGTCGTAACCCATACTGGCAATGCCAATTTGTGCTTTTTTTAGGTCCTCAGTAGTTAACCCAATACCGTAAAGCATAGCTTGTGTAGCTGGCTGGGTTTTATCCTGTGTAAATGTTTTACTGTATTTATTTAATTCCATTTATATAAAAACTTCAAAACTTAATTTATCCAATACTAAACTTTTATAAACTCTTTGAATGCTTGCACCAACACTATCTGAGAACAATAAAGGAAATATGGTTTCATCTATCGATTTAATACCTATTATTTCTACTGCAGTTCCACAAAGAAATGCAGCATCAGCAGCTTTAAATTCTTCAAGTGAAATATTTTTTTCAATCACTTCTATATCTAATTGATTTGCAATTTGCAGGACAGAATTTCTAGTAATTCCTGCCATTATATTTCCTTTTTGTGGAGTATAAAGTTTTCCTAATTTTTCTATAAAGACATTTGCGGATGTAGATTCGGCCAAGAAACCATTCATATCCATTAAAATAGCTTCATCAAAACCTTTCTTTTTTGCTTCATTAATTGCTAGAACAGAATTTAAATAATTCCCAGTTATTTTAACATTTAAAGGAGTAGATTTAGGATTTGGCTTTTCAAAAGAAGAAATACAAGTTTTAAGTAAATCATCTCCATAAAAGCTATTCCATTCCCAGGCAATCATCATCAAATTAGACTTTGCATCACTTACCATGTCCATACCTTCATTAGTAAATACAAGCGGTCTTATGTATGCGTTTTTTAAATTGTTTTCCTCTAATAATTGGTAAGCATCTTTAATTAAGTTGGTAATATCCCAATCAAAATTTATATTTATTTTTTCACAAGATTTTTTTAATCTTTCAAAATGTTCTTTTGCTTTAAAGATCTTGGTTCCGTTTCCAGTTGTATATGATCTTAATCCTTCAAAAGCACCATAACCATATTGTATAGTTTGACTTTTAAAGTCTATTTTGTTTTCAGCATCGTTCTTAAATGAACCGTTTAGGTATATGATTTTACTTTGTGAGATTTTCATTTTAAAAATGGATACCTTTTATATAAAAAACGCCTTCTTTTTGGGAAGGCGTTTAAAAAATATTTAATGTTTTATTTTATACACGCCTTCATATTTTTGCTATTCAATAGCAAATTAATAATTCTAATAATGATGACGTTTTGCATTTTTTGGTTTTTTAATAATTTGATTTACTCAAGATACCAGATGTAATTTTACAATCCTATACTTTATAAAATAAAACTTAAAAAAAATATAATTCTATTTATTAAGGATTGACAAAATATAATTTCTTATTATTTTCTTTGTTTGCGCTTATATTTCCAATTATTTAGACTAAACAACGAAACGGTATTTAGTATAAATTACTATGCAAACATAATAACTGTTCATTTTCTGCTTAAACTTTATGTAAAGTTTAAATAATTTGAAAAATTAGGTCATAAAAAAACCAGCTTTTTGGGCTGGCTTAATATTTTAAATATGATGTATATTATTTTTCTTTAACACCTTCAGCTAAGACAATAACTTTATTATTAATCACTTCTACTACTCCACCTTTAGTATAAAATTTTTGCTCTTTTCCTGCGCTTCTAACTATCACTTTGCCATCGTCTAAAATAGATATAATAGGAGCGTGGTTGTTTAATATTTCGAAAGAACCTTGAGCACCTGGAACAGTAACCGAAGTTACTTCCCCTTCAAAAATTTTCTTATCTGGTGTTAATATTTCTAAATTCATATTCGAGTTTTAGGGTTTAAGTTTTAGGTTTTAAAAGTGACTTATAACTTTAAACCTACAACTTATAACTTTTTAGGCGTTTGCTTCAGCTAATAATTTTTTGCCTTTTTCTATAGCTTCTTCAATATTACCAACTAAGTTAAAGGCTCCTTCTGGATATATATCTACATCTCCGGCCATAATCATGTTAAAACCTTTAATGGTGTCTTTAATATCAACTAAAACACCTTTTAAACCAGTAAATTGTTCTGCAACATGGAAAGGTTGAGAAAGAAAACGTTGTACTCTTCTTGCTCTTGATACCGTTAATTTGTCTTCTTCAGACAATTCATCCATACCTAAAATGGCAATGATATCCTGTAATTCTTTATAACGTTGTAAAATTTCCTTCACATTTTGTGCGCATGTATAATGCTCATCACCTACAACTACAGGAGTTAAAATTCTTGAAGTAGAATCTAAAGGATCCACAGCTGGATAAATACCTAATTCAGCGATTTTACGAGATAATACAGTTGTTGCATCTAAGTGAGCAAAAGTTGTAGCTGGCGCAGGATCCGTTAAATCATCAGCTGGTACGTAAACTGCTTGTACAGAAGTGATTGACCCTCTTTTTGTAGAGGTAATACGCTCTTGCATTGTTCCCATTTCTGTTGCCAATGTTGGTTGATAACCTACTGCAGATGGCATACGACCTAATAAGGCTGAAACCTCTGAACCCGCTTGTGTAAAACGAAAAATATTATCAATAAAGAAAAGAATATCTTTTCCTTGTCCATCTGCTTCTCCGTCTCTATAATATTCTGCAATCGTTAAACCAGATAATGCAACACGAGCTCTTGCGCCGGGAGGTTCATTCATTTGTCCGAATACGAATGTAGCTTTAGAATCTTTTAGTTCTTCTCTATCAATTACAGATAAATCCCAACCACCTTCTTCCATAGAATGCTTAAATTTTTCGCCGTATTTTATAATTCCAGCTTCAATCATTTCACGTAAAAGGTCGTTTCCTTCACGAGTACGCTCTCCAACTCCTGCAAAAACAGAAAGTCCGTCGTAGGCTTTAGCGATATTATTAATTAACTCTTGTATTAGAACTGTTTTACCTACTCCAGCACCACCAAATAATCCAATTTTACCACCTTTTGCGTAGGGCTCTAATAAATCAATTACTTTTATACCTGTAAATAAGATTTCGTTTTCTGTAGAAAGGTCTTCAAATTTAGGTGGTAAGTTATGAATAGATTTTCCGTTAGAATTATCAACATTTTCTAAACCATCAATAGCATCTCCAACCACATTGAAAACGCGACCTTTAATAGCATCTCCAACAGGCATTCTTATTGGAGTACCGCTATCAAGAACATCCATTCCTCGCAACAATCCATCAGTAGAATCCATCGCAACAGCTCTTACCCTATCTTCACCTAAATGTTGTTGAACTTCTAGAACTATTTTTTGTCCATTTTCTTTAGTAATTACTAAAGCGTCAAAAATTTTTGGAAGTTTTGCACCTTCTGCTGCAAAACTCACATCGATAACCGGACCAATGATCTGGGCTATTTTTCCAATATTTGGCATATATTAATGGTATTTTATTAAAATCCCTTGTTTTTAAGCCTTTTAAGGCGTTGTTATAAGAGTTTGCAAAATTACGTTTTATTCGCTAAAATCAAACATGAATTTTAAAATGTTTTTAATGTTTTTTTTATATAGCTTTCAAAAGCCATTTAGATAAATATTTAGGCACAAAAACAGTTTCAATAATATTTTTTTGATGGCTAACACTTCAATATTTTAACTGATATTTATTATCTAAAAACTATTTTTTTTATAATAAATAGATTTCACTATGTTAGCATCAAAATTACTATGTTTGCATAGTAAATACCACTTAACCAATTAATTTAACCAAATATCAAATTTATGATCAAGAAATTACTTCTTGCAGCCTGCATTGTAATGCCGGCTACTATTTTTGCGCAGGGTTTTCAAGTCAACCTACAAGGGCAAAAGCAAATAGGGATGGCAGGCGCAGGTGCCGGAACTGCTATGGATGGTGCTTCCATTTTCTTTAATCCAGGGGCAGTAGTGATGCTTAAAAAAAATCAAGTCAATTTAGGCGTGAGTCCCCTTTTTTTTAAATCTGCTTTTTTAAAGTCAGGTTCTAATAATGTAGAAAATAATGTAGATGAAATTGCACCACCGTTTGAGGCTTATGCAGTTTTTGGGCCAAAATCAGGAAAAATTAAATTCGGTATTGGAGCATATACTCCATTCGGTGGATTGGTAAATTGGGGAGATAAATGGTCAGGAAAATACTCTCTAATTTCTCTTAATTTAAAAGCAATTTATATTCAACCTACAATCAGTGTTAAGATAACTGATAACATTGGTTTTGGAGCTGGTTTTGTTTATAATCACGGTAGCGTAAATCTGCAAAGAGCTGTGCCTATCACAAAATCAGACGGTAGTGATAGTAAAGCAACATTAGATGGTTCTGGGGAAGGATACGGGTGGAATGCTGGTATTTATTTTAAAACATTATCTGGCGTTACTATAGGCATAGTGCATAAATCTAAAGTTGTAACTAAATTAAATGGTGGAGATGCAACTTTTGATGTCCCAACAGCTTTGCAATCTGGTTTCCCAACTAAATTTGATTCTCAATTGCCATTACCGGCGACAACTTCAATTGGATTCGGTTTTTATCCATCTTCAAAAACTACTATCGCATTTGATGCAAATTGGGTTCATTGGAATGTTTATAAAGAATTAGCATTTGATTATGATAATAACGCCAGAATTCCAGATACAAAATCACCAAGAAATTATAGCGATGGTGCTTCTTTAAAATTAGGAATTAACCAGCAACAAACAGATAAATTAGCTTTAAGAGCTGGTGTTGGTTATGCATTTACTCCAGTTAAAGATGGTTATGTTACCCCAGAAGCGCCAGATGCAAATAGAATTATTTTGTCAGCAGGCTTGGGATATGATTTTTCTTCAAAGTTTTGTTTAGATCTATCTTTCTTATATGAAGGAATTGAGAGTAGAAAACAAACAAATCTTGAATCTAATCTTTCAGGAACATTCAAAACGAATGTTTATATCCCTGGAATCGGTCTTTCTTACAAGTTTTAATCATTATTTAGAAGATATAAAATGAAAAAGTATACTAATTTAAAATTAATTTTAGCTGGTTTAGTTTTACTAACAACAGCATGTAAAACTAAAATTGATGCTCCGGCACCTTCTAAGGGAAGTGCTGATTTTTCTAAATATATAGCAATAGGAAATTCTTTAACAGCAGGTTATGCAGATGGCGGTTTATATTTAGAGGGGCAAATAAATTCTTACCCAAACATTATTGCTAAACAAATGAAAGCTGTAGGTGGTGGAGATTTTATTCAACCCTTATTTACAGAAGCGCAATCCAATGGTTCTGGTTATTTAAAACTTGGAAGTTTTAATGCAGATGGAACCCCAAATTTAGTACCTGTTACAGATAAATTAGCAGTTAGAGGTCAGATTAATATACCCGGTTTTCCTACCCCTGTTACTTTATATACAAAATATGCTGGCGACATTAATAATTTTGGTGTACCAGGAATTAAGTTACAACAGATTACATTTGCTCCATATGGTAATTTAAATGGATATTTTGAACGTTTGCTACCTGGTAATGCAGGTACAAATAATACCACATACTTAGATTTCGTTACAGCTAAACCGTTTACATTCTTTACTAATTGGTTAGGAAACAATGATGCTTTAGGTTATGCAACCACAGGTGGTGCTGGAGATGTTTTGACCGACAAAGCCCAGTTTGCCGCTTTATATAGTGCATTAATTACTAAATTAACTGCCGCAGGAGCAAAGGGTGCTGTTGCAACTATTCCAGATGTATCCGCAATTCCGTTCTTGAATACAGTTACTATTGGAGCATTGTTAGCGGGAGTTCAAAAAGTTAACCCTGCTGTACAGGCTATTTATATATCAACCGCCACCGGACCAAGACCTGCAACAAGTGAAGATTTGGTTATATTAACTTTCCCTACTGCGTTATTAGGTAAGCCAACTGCTGCAGATCCAACAAATAATGTTGCTGCTAATCCATATCCTTATGGCTTAGACCCTAGAAATGCAATGGAAAGTAAATATGTTTTAGATAAAGCAGAGGTTGCAAATGCAAGAGATTATGTTGCTAGTTACAATGGAACAATTAAAGCGGTAGCCGCCGGAAAAGGCTTAGCTGTATTTGATGCCTTTTCTTTTTTAAATACTTTTAAAGCTCCAGGTCAACAAATTGAAGGAATTCAATTTAACTCTAATTTTATTAGTGGAAACATTTTTTCTTTAGATGGGGTTCACTTAACGCCTAAAGGATATGCTATTGTTGCAAATGAATTTATAAAAGCAATTAATGGACAATATGGTTCTACAATTCCAACGGCAAATCTAGCAGATTATAGATCAGTTAAATTTCCATAGAATTTCTATAAATTTTATTCTAAAAGGATTTGATTGATTTCAAATCCTTTTTTTGTTTAAAGATAAATCTGTTATTTGCAAAAGATTTCTGCATTAACCACTTAATTGACATCATTTTTGTTTTTTGAGACAAAAAGTTGGTAGATTTTAAAACACTCAAACGTTTATTTAAAATTTCGCGAGTAAAATAAAACCGCTATTTAATTTTAATCCTGCATAAATTTTTTTGATTAATTTGGCATCGATGAAAAAAGTATTAGTTACAGGAAGCAACGGCTTATTAGGTCAGAAACTAACAGAAAGAATTTTAAAACAAAATGATTTTGAATTGGTGGCTACAGGGAGAGGACAAAATAGATATTCTGTAAAAGAAGGTTTTACTTACGAGGAAATGAATATCCTCGATTATGATAGTTTGGATAATGTTATTGGTAAATTTTTACCAAATGTGGTTATAAATACTGCCGCAATGACTAACGTAGATACTTGCGAGACAGAAAAAGAAACTTGTTGGGCTTTAAATGTTACTGCTGTAGAAAATCTAATAAAAGTTTGTAAGAAACACGATGTTCAATTGATTCATCTTTCTACAGATTTTATTTTTGATGGTTTGGCTGGTCCATATTTGGAAGATGCATTGCCTTGTCCGGTTTCATATTATGGGGAATCTAAATTAGCCGCAGAAAATTTATTAAAGAAATCTGATATTAGATGGACTGTACTGAGAACAATTATAGTTTACGGAATTGTTAATGATATGAGCAGAAGTAATATTGTTTTATGGGCTAAAGGAGCTTTAGAAAAAGGCAATATTATAAATGTAGTTAACGATCAATGGCGTATGCCTACATTAGCGGAAGATTTAGCAGATATTTGTCTGTTAGCAGTAGAGAAAGAAGCACAGGGTGTTTTTAATGCATCCGGTAAAGATATGTTGAGTATTATTGAGATGGTAGAACAGGTTGCAGATTTTTATCAATTAGATAAAACTTTAATTAATCCCATTAGTTCTTCTTCATTAAATCAAGCTGCAAAACGACCCGTTAAAACTGGTTTTATTTTAGATAAGGCAATAAATGAATTAGGTTATAATCCCCACTCTTTTTATGAAGGGATGAGGATAATGCAAGAACAGGTAGAGAGATTACAAACCATTTCATAAAAGAAAGGTTTATCAAAAAAATTATTCAAAATTCACACATTCAAAATTAAATATTATGGCATTAAAAATTGGCGATAAAGCCCCAGATTTTACACTTTTTAATTCGGAGCTAAAAGAAACTTCTTTACAAGATTTTTTTGGAAAAAAAGTAATTATACATTTTTTTCCGATGGCATTTACAGGTGTTTGTACAACACAACTATGTACAATGAGAGATAATTTCGGTTTTTATGAAGGTTTGGGAGCTCAAGTGATAGGTATCTCGGTAGATTCTCCTTTTACATTGGCAAAATTTAAAGAAGATAATAATTATCAGTTTCCTTTATTATCAGATTTTAACAAGAAAGTGTCACAAGCTTATGATGCCTTTTATGATGAATTTGTTTTTAATTTAAAGGGTGTTTCTAAAAGAGCTGCTTTTGTTATCGATGAAAATCAAAAAATAATTTATGCAGAAGTATTAGAATCTGCTGGTGATCTTCCTAATTTCAAAGCAATTGACGATATTGTAAAATCATAGTATAAAAACTTAAAATATGGATGGCTCTTATAGCATCATTTTTATCATTATTGGCAGCATAATAGCACTTTTCTTTTTGTTATATGTTTTACCTGTAAATCTTTGGTTTACTGCACAATTATCTGGTGTAAAAATAAACTTATTAAATTTAGTTTTAATGAGGCTGAGGAGAGTACCACCGTCTTTAGTTGTTAACGCTTTAATCACATCAACAAAGGCCGGTCTTAATCTTACTTCAAATGAGATTGAAACTCATTATTTAGCAGGAGGACATGTTAATAACGTGATCAAATCTTTAATATCTGCCGATAAGGCAAATATTCCTTTAGATTTTAAACTTGCTACAGCAATAGATTTGGCTGGTAGAGATGTTTTTGAAGCGGTTCAATTATCTGTAAATCCAAGAGTAATTAATACTCCTCCAGTTGCGGCGGTAGCAAAAGATGGAATCCAATTAATTGCCAAAGCAAGGGTAACTGTTAGGGCCAACATAAATCAATTAGTTGGTGGTGCTGGTGAAGAAACTATTTTGGCTAGGGTTGGGGAAGGTATTGTAACCACAATTGGATCTGCAGTAAGTCATAAAGAAGTTCTAGAGAATCCAGATAAAATTTCTAAGGTAGTTTTATCAAAAGGGTTAGATTCTGGTACCGCTTTCGAAATATTATCTATTGATATAGCTGATATTGATATAGGTGATAATATTGGTGCAAAATTACAAACCGACCAAGCGGAGGCTGATTTAAAAGTTGCTAATGCTAAAGCAGAGGAGCGTAGAGCATTTGCAGTTGCATATGAGCAAGAAATGAGAGCTAAAGCACAGGATGCAAGAGCTAAAGTTATAGAGGCAGAATCTCAAATTCCTTTAGCCATTGCAGAATCTTTTAGAAGTGGTAATTTAGGAATTATGGATTATTATAAAATGCAAAATATCCAAGCAGATACTGATATGAGAGAATCTATTGCTAAACCAACAAATGGAAATAAGGATAAAAAATAGAATTATCTAAAATTTAATAAAGCAACCGGTGCCCAACGGTTGCTTTGTTATTGATACAGATTTTCTTCAGATTCAATGGTGAAATTTAAAAAAACCTCATTTTGAAAAAAATATTCTTTTTTGTTTTATTTTCTTTTGGTCTTATTATAACTTCAAAGGCACAAAATAATAATTTTTACAACCCACAACAATATAATACAGATTCTGTAAAATCTAAGTTTAACTTAAAATCTCAAAAATCTTTAATTTTACCCCTAGTTTTTATAGGCTATGGCTTTTCATCATTAGCTAAAACGGAGAAAAGAGAATGGGATTTTCAAATTAGAGAAAAGATAAAGCAAGGATATCCAAACTTCCATGCTAAAATTGATAATTATCTTCAATTTTCTCCAACAGCAATCACATTTGCATTAAAAGCTGTAGGTTTTCAAAGTAAAAATAATCTTTGGCCATCAGTTAAAATTTATGCTTATTCTACATTATTAATGGCAGGAAGTGTATATGTTTTAAAAAATATTACTAAAGAAAACAGGCCTGATGATAGTGGAATTAACTCTTTTCCATCTGGCCATACAGCAACAGCATTCGCAGCTGCAGAATTTATGCATGAAGAGTTTAAAAAATCATCTCCTTTATTAAGTTATAGTGGTTATTTAGCGGCTTCTGCAACTGGAGCTTTGCGTATGTTTAACGATAAACATTATTTAGGAGACGTAATAGCCGGTGCGGGATTAGGGATTTTAACTACAAAAGCTGCATATTGGTTAAACGACAAAGTTTTTGTTGCTCATAAAACAAAAGGTTCTAAATCTTTTTAAAAATGTTTTCAAATAAAATTTAAATCTAAAAAAAAGTTAGATTTGAGTATGACCATTTTGGAAGATAGAAACGATGTTCCTTCAAAAAAGAAAATTTTTTACAGTATAAAAAAACCTTTAAAGGAATATCTCCTTAAATACGATCGTGAAATAGAAATTCCGGTAAAATATTCTGATATGTTAAGGTTTAACATTTCTACCCCGTTATTAGATAAAAATGATAAGGATACGTTATGGAAAACTGTTTACTATGATGAAGTGGAGATGGAAGAACTCTATCCTGGGTTAAAATACATCTATGCTTTAATGAATGCATCTGGAAGGTTGGAAGTAATGGATCATCTTTCAGTTTCTAGAATAGATTACTGTTCTTTTGGCAATTCCAAACCATTTAGAGTACGCATTATCAACCGTTTAAATGATAATTATGATCATTTTTACGTTAAAAGAGCAGATGCATCGAGAGTTTATGGTTTAGAACTTGAGCATATTTTATCGCCTAACAGAATAAATTACATTACAGACTCCGAGACTTTAATTGAAGAGCATATTCCTGGATTACCAGGTGATGTTTTTGTGGATGAATACATAAATGATATTAAATTCAACCAAACTCGTATTAGTAAAGAGTTTGTGAAATTTAACGAACGTTGCTTTGTGCGGCTTTTGGGAGATATGCGTTCTTATAATTTTGTGGTTGATATTACGCCAGATATTGAAGGAAATCAATATCGTATTAGGGCAATAGATTTTGATCAGCAATCTTACGAAGGAAAATTAAAGCTTTACTTACCTCAGTATTTTAAAGAAAACAATAACTTGGTTTTTTTAGGGATGGAATCCATCAATGAAAAAACGATGAAACAATACCAACAAGAAGAGCGAAGTATCATAAGTCATAGGGTTAAATTAGCTCGTTATCGTTTAAAGGAACTTTTTGAGGCATCGTTAACCGATGAAATATCGCCGATAGAGAAAACCTTAGCTTTAGGAAAAGAATTAGCTATTTATCATAATGATAAAAAGTTCAATAAAATTAGGCACATGGGTAAATTGGTAAAAGCACACATATACTCATGCTTAGAGAATAAAAAGAATTAAAAAACATTAATTAGTAAAAATATTCAGTTTTAAAGTGATGTTTGTTGATATGGAAGGCTCGCTTTCATTTTTAACCCTATCTAAAGTTGTCACCACATAATTATAAGTCTTCCCTTTTTCTGCAGTTACATCTTCATATGAAGTTATATCACCGTAATAAATCTTTTTGATATTAAAAGGTTGGGTAACATCAATTTGGCTGTCTTTATCAAATCGATAAACAACGAATCCATAAGCTAAATCTCCATCTTTAGCTTTTAAGGGTAATTTCCAACTTAATAAAACCCCTTTATCGTCTTGTATTGCCAATAAATTTTGAGGAGGATTTGGGGCAATTGCATCTAACCAAAGCATCAGCGGCGGTAAAGCAGGATACTTATAATAATTATTTGCTAAAGTATCGGCTATGCTTAAAGGGTTTTTGGTTAAAGATTTTGAGCTAAAAAAAACACTCCCTTGCACTCTGGGGTTATTTCTGTTATAAGCAATTTGCCGGCCTAATTGATCAGGATTCTTCCAAGCTAATTCTTTCGTAGCATTTACTTTATAAGCTCCTTGTCCAATATATAAATGTCGTCCATAGGTATTATTGCTCCACCAATCTACTAAGTTGCCATAAGGCGCAGCTTTAGTTTCAAAAGCCCAGTAGATTTGAGGATTAATATAATCTACCCAACCTTCTTTAACCCATTTTCTAGCATCGGCATAAATGCCATAATAAGAATCTCCTCCATAACTTATAGATCCTTCAGGGTCTTGAGTTTTGTTTTTCCAGATCCCAAAAGGACTTACTCCAAATTTCACATATTTTTTATGTGCGTGTATGCTATCATTTAACTCTTTAATCAATTCATCAACATTGTAACGCCTCCAATCCTTAATATCGGCTATATCATTATTGTATTTTTTAAAAGTTTCTAAATCGTCAATAAATTGGCCTTTAATAGCATAAGGATAAAAATAATCATCAAAATGTACTCCATCAATATCATAGTTATCCACTACATTGGTAATTACTTTATTAATATATGCCCTAACTTCTGGTATTCCAGGGTTAAAAAGCTTTTTTCCATCGTATTTAAAAAACCATTCTGGTTTAGTTTTAGTAATGTGATTGAAAACAATATTGGCCTCATTACCATCAAAAGTTGCTCTATATGGATTAAACCAAGCATGTAATTCCATCCCTCTTTTATGGCATTCTTCTATGGCAAATTGTAAAGGATCGTAAAAGGGATTAGGCGCTTGCCCTTGTTTACCAGTTAAATATTGCGACCAAGGTTCGTTTGTTTTTGCATAAAAAGCATCTGTTGCTGGTCTTATTTGAAACATGATAGCATTAATTCCCTCTTGTTGATGCTTATCTAATAAATTAATAAATTCTTGCTTTTGCTGAGCTGTAGTTAAGCCTTGTTTACTTGGCCAGTCTATATTTACAACTGTAGCTACCCAAACCCCTCTAAATTCTCTCTTTATAGAATTAATTTTTTGTGCGTTAACATTTGTATTTAATAAAATGAAAATGATATATAGAACCCAATATTTTTTCATGTATAGAATTTTGATTTTTTTAAATTAAGTGCCAAAGATAGTTATTCTTTATAGAGCTAATTATTGATGTGGATTGTTGGTAGGACTTTTTTATTTGTGATATTGATATGATAATTGATTATCTGACGTTTAATATCATATAATAATTAAGGTATAAAAAATAAAATTTATTGCTTTTCATAAAATTTTATATAATATCGTGATGGAATTATTTTTTAATTAAAACGTTTAAATTTTACATCAAAAAACTAAAATGGAAAATCAAGAGCAAAAGAAAAGAGATACCAATAAAATTTATTTTCTGATAGCGGTTATAGTTGCTTTATTAGGTACTAACGTTTATTTGTACTTTCAGAAAAATAAATCAGATCAAAGAATTGTAACTGTGAGTGATGAAAAAACAGCATTAACAACAGAATTAGAAAAATTAGAAACAGAATTAGAACAAGCTAATAATTCTACTACAGAACTTTCTACAGATCTTAAAGCTAAGGATGACGAACTAAAAGCTAAAATTGCTCAGTTAAAAATTGCATTAGGTAAGGGAACTTTAACAGCTGGCGAACTTGCTAAAGCAAAAGAAGACGTTAAGCAATTGCGATATTTTGTAGGCAAGTATACTAGCGATATTGATGAATTAACAAAGAAAAATGCTGCTTTAACTGGCGAACGAGATAGTTTAAAAACTACTGTAAGTAATGTGAAACAACTAGCTGATAACTTAAGTAAGGCAAATGATTCTTTATACACAAAAGTAAAAGCAGGAGCCGCTTTAAAATCTTCTCAAATACAAATTGGTGCCTTCAGGATTAAAAGTAGTGGAAAAGAGACTGATGTAACTAAAGCTAATACCGCACAAAAAATAAAAGTAATGTTTACTGTTAGCACAAATCCAATTGCAGAAAAGGGGAATCACGATATTTATATGAGGATTTTGGATCCTGCCGGGAATTTAATAATTGGAGAAGGGGGATCATTTAACGCAAATGGACAAGATTTACAATATACCTACAAAACAGCTATAGAGTTTAATGGAGAGGCCAAAACTTTTACTTTAGATTGGACCAATAGAAACAACTTTGATATTGGTACTTATTCTGTAATCTTATATGCTGATGGTTATACTATGGGCAGAAGTACATTTAATTTAAGATAGTTAATTTTACAAAAACACATTAAAGGAAAAGCCAATCAGATATCTTATTCTGATTGGCTTTTTTATTATGTAAAGGTCATTAACTTTTATTTATTTTAATTCCTTTATCATTAAATTCATGATATAATGTTCTGGATGGGAATGCGAAACCTGCGCCATTATTCAATACTATTTCCATTACCTTATAATTAATCTCTTCTTTAATTTTCATATAAATAGCGTAATCAACAATTTCAATATAATAAAGCACTTGTATGTTTAAGGATGAATCTCCAAAGGCATTAAACGTAACCATGGTATCCATACTTGTTTCATGGTGTTCATCAATATAAGCCTTAATTTGCTCTGTTATTTTTCTAATTGTAGCTTCAGGGGTTCCATATAAGACACCTACGTTAAATTTTACCCTTCTTAAGTTTCTTAATGTTAAATTCTCTAAAGGGCTATCAATCATTTTCTTATTTGGGATAATTACTAAAGTTTTATCTAATGTACGCACAACAGTACTTCTAAAGCCCACTTTTTCTACAACCGCATCATAACCAGCTACATGTACTAAATCGCCCACTATAAAAGGTTTATCGGCAAAAATGGTAAAAGAGCCTAACAAGTTTTGTAAGGTATCTTGTGCCGCTAATGCAATTGCTAAACCCCCAATTCCTAAACCTGCAATTATTGTTGCTACATTAAGATCAAATACAGCACCCATTACAAAAAAGACCCCAAATATAATTGCAATTATTTTTGATAGTTCTCTTAAAAACGGAACCAGTTGATCATCAGTTTTAGAATCGGTTAAGCTTGCTTTATATTCAAAAACATGAGAAATGAAATCTATTACTCTTAATAAAATTTTAAAGGCCGAATAGATAATTAAGAAAATGAAAACCTTATCTAATACATTTATAATGGTTATTGTAAAAGCAGATTTATTGATTGCTCTTTTAAAAATCACTTCGTTTAAAGGATAATCTAGTTGGTTTATTGCTACATAAAATACAATAACCATAATTAGAAATTGCAATGGTCCTATTAATAATTCTAAAAATTTATCTGCCCTAACTTGTTTAGCAAAGCCTTTAAAAAAAGTGAAAATTAATTTACTGAGAATTTTGGAAACTACTCTTTTTAAGAAAAGTCCAAATAAGATAATAACGATGAATAGTAAATAGTTTTTAATGCTATTACCTATAACTATTTGATCAAGAAAAGATAAATCCATAATTAAACGTGGTATATTTTAAATTAACTAAAAACGGATTAAACAAAAAAACCTCCCGAGGATAATCGGAAGGCTTTTGCAATATTTTGGTTGAATTAAACCCTTTTAGATTTAATACGAGCAGCTTTTCCTGTAAGTTCACGTAAATAGAACAATTTAGCTCTTCTTACTTTACCAACACTATTTACATCTATTTTTGCAATATTTGGAGAGTTGAAGGGGAAAATACGTTCAACACCAACGCCGTTAGACATTTTACGAACAGTAAAAGTTTCGGTAGCGTTTTGACTGTTTCTTTGAATTACCACTCCTTGATAAAGCTGAACACGCTCTTTAACTCCTTCTTTAATTTTATAATGTACAGTAATTGTATCTCCAGCCTTAAATGAAGGGTGAGATGGTTTTGCGATGGTTTGCTCTTCTACAAATTTTACTAAATCCATGATTTCTTGAGATTTAAACGATAAAAAAATGATTATCGTTCCTTAAATTTCGGAGTGCAATATTAGGGAATAATTTTTACAAATAAAAGTCAAATTTGAAAATTATAATTTATCATTTTTATAAATCTCCAAAATCCCTCTTTTACTTTGTTCATTTGATATGAATTCTTTAATAACTGATTGATTTTGTATGATTAGATCTGAAATAAAATTTGTTGTTTGATTTCCTGTTCTTTTCCAAATAATTTTCGGAGGAGCTCCATACAATATATTCAAATCAATAAAATCAGAATCAAA
>JBBRYE010000032.1:0-29849 GCA_038237895.1 Sphingobacteriales bacterium
ACACAAAATATACTTTATTTATTTATTTTTATACTCATTATTGAAGTAATAAATACAAAATGAGAGAAATAAGTAATAAAGTTTATAAAAAATTCATACAAACTGAATCTAAAGCTGGAATAATATTAATTTTTTGCGTTATTGTTTCTATTATTATTGCAAACTCTTCTTTGGGTTCTTATTTCAATAACCTATTAAATCTTAAGTTAGGAATAGAAACAAACGGTATCGATTTAAATTTTAGCTCATTAAGTTGGATTAATGATGGCTTAATGGCTATATTTTTTTTATATGTTGGTTTAGAAATTAAAAGAGAAGTTGTTGATGGAGAACTAAAATCTATCAAACAGGCTTCATTGCCAATTATAGCGGCTTTAGGGGGAATGTTAATGCCAGCTTTACTTTTCGCATTGGTTAATATTGGTGCAACAACATCTAAAGGATGGGGAATACCAATGGCAACTGATATTGCATTTGCAATTGGGATTCTTTCTGTTCTTGGAGATAGGGTGCCAAAATCTTTAAAGATTTTCCTAACTGCACTAGCGATAGTAGATGATTTGGGAGCAATTTTAGTTATAGCAGTTTTTTACACTTCTGATCTACATTTAAATTACTTATTACTAGCTGCTTGCGTTTTTGCTTTTCAAATGTCATTGAATTTTTTTGGAGCTAAAAAATTAATTTATTATATCATACCAGGAATCATACTTTGGTATTTTATACATCATAGTGGTATACATGCAACAATTGCAGGAGTACTTACAGCTATCGCTATCCCTGCAACTGCAGAAAAAAGGAAATATTCTCCATTAGAAAAATTAGAAGGATTATTAAGCAATCCTGTTAGTTATATCATTATGCCATTGTTTGCATTAGCAAATACAAACATTAGGTTTGAATCTGAAATGATAAAAGGTTTAACAAATCCTTTAGGTTTAGGAATTTTGGCTGGGCTATTTATTGGAAAACCACTTGGAATTACCATTGCATCTTGGTTAGCCATTAAATTAAAAATTGCTAAAAAGCCAAGATTGGCAACTTGGAAACAACTATC
Organism: Sphingobacteriales bacterium; assembly: GCA_038237895.1. Lineage (GTDB taxonomy): Bacteria > Bacteroidota > Bacteroidia > Sphingobacteriales > Sphingobacteriaceae > Pseudopedobacter. The sequence continues at coordinate 1,058 of JBBRYE010000032.1, forward strand.
TGGAGTTGCAATGTTAGGGGGTATTGGATTTACAATGTCGATATTTGTATCTATACTTTCATATGCATCTCCATTGTTTCAATTAGAAGCTAAATTTTCTATATTGGTAGCCTCAATTATATCCGCTGTAGCTGGTTATATATTTTTAAACTACTTAAGTAAAAAACAACTACCTGTATTGGTTAAATCGAAAATAAAAGAAGAAAAATATTCAGGAAAAGAAAAATTAGAGCTTAGTCTCTAATTTTTCTAATAAATTCTGGAATATGACTTAAATAATCTTTGCTATCCCCTATTGTTTTTACAAAAGCTGATCCAACAATAGCACCATTTGCGTATTGGTTAGCTCTCATGAAACTATTCTTATCTGATATACCAAAACCTATAATTAACGGATTATTAAGGTTTAATGCTTTAACTCTTTCATAATAAGCTCCAATTTCATCAGAAACATTTAAGCTTTTCCCAGTAGTAGCAGATGATGATAATAAATAAATAAATCCATTTGATAATGCATCTATTTTTTTAATTCTCTCTTCTGATGTTTGTGGAGTCACTAGAAATACGTTACTTAATTCATTATCAATAAAATCGTTTTTGTAAATTTCTTCATACTCATATAAAGGTAAATCAGGAACGATTACACCATCAATTCCAACATCTGCAGCAGCCTTACAAAAATTTGCTACGCCATATTGTAACATAGGATTAGCGTAACCCATTAATAAAACAGGTATGGAAACTCTAGCTCTTAAATCTTTTAATTGCTGAAATAAAAGTTTTAAAGTCATGCCGTTTTCTATTGCAATTTGAGAGCTATTTTGGATTACCGGACCATCAGCAAGAGGATCTGAATATGGAAATCCTATTTCTAAAAAATCTGCACCAGCTTTTTCTAAAGCTTCAGCAATTTTTAAAGTTGCGCCAATTTCTGGATAACCTGCAGTAAAGTATATGGAAAGTAAATTATCTTTTTTATCTGAAAATAGTTTTTGTAATCTGTTCATTTTATTTTAGGATTAAGGAGCAACGATGGAAAGAATAAAGAACTACAAGAGGGTCTTTATTCTTTATTCTTTGCTCTTTTTTCTTTTTTTAAAGTTTAAAATATTTCATAAATGTATCCAAGTCTTTATCTCCCCTTCCAGATAAGCAAATAACCACCACTTCATCGGGCTTAAAAGTCATTTTTTCTAGTTGAGCCAAAGCATGCCCGGTTTCTATTGCAGGAATGATTCCTTCCATTTTAGATAGTAACATACAAGCATCCATAGCTTCAGCATCCGTTATACTTACATATTCTACTCTTTTAGTTTTATGTAAATGAGCGTGTTGAGGTCCTATTCCAGGATAATCTAAACCTGCAGATATAGAATATGGCTCCACAACTTGTCCATCTTCAGTTTGCATTAAAAGCGTACGGGAGCCATGTAAAACGCCTTCTTTTCCTAAAACAGAAGTTGCGGCAGAATGTCCAGAATCTACACCTAAACCTGCGGCTTCGGCTGCAATTAAGCGTACATTTTCATCATCTAAGAAGTGATAAAACATGCCCATAGCATTACTACCACCGCCAACACAAGCTAAAACATAATCTGGCTGATCGTTTCCAGTTTCCTCAATTAACTGCTGTTTTGTTTCTTTAGATATAATTGATTGAAATAAGGACACCATATCAGGATAAGGATGTGGCCCCACAACAGAACCAATGATATAGTGAGTATCAACAGGATTATTTATCCAATCTCTCATGGCTTCATTAGTTGCATCTTTTAATGTTTTACTACCAGATGTTGCAGGGATTACCGTTGCGCCCATCATTTTCATACGAGCAACGTTAGGCGCCTGACGCTTAATATCAACTTCTCCCATATAAATTATACATTCCAAACCTTTTAAAGCACACACGGTAGCCGTTGCTACACCATGCTGCCCTGCTCCAGTTTCTGCAATAATTCTTTTTTTACCTAATTTCTCAGCTAAAATAATTTGGCCAACTGTATTATTAATTTTGTGAGCCCCTGTATGATTTAAATCCTCTCTTTTAAGATAAATTTTTGCGCCATATCTTTCAGATAGCCTTTTTGCTAAAAACAAAGGAGAAGGTCGGCCGACGTAATTTTTAAGCAGATCCTCTAATTCTATATTAAAATCTGGCTGAGAAATAATACTTAAATATTCTTTTTTTAATTGTTCGATATTTGGATAAAGCATTTCTGGAATATATGCTCCACCAAAATCTCCATAATATCCATTTTCATTAACACGATAATTCATTTACGCTTATATTTAATTTCTTAAAAATTTAAATGCTAATTCTAATTTTTCTAAGTCTTTTAATCCTGGTTCGATTTCAAATTTTGAATTTAAATCTACACCATAAAAGTTAGGGTTTTTTATTTCTTCAATTGATGATAAGTTATCCAAACTTAAGCCCCCGCTTAAAAAGAAAGGTTTATCTAACTCATAATTGTTTAATAATTGCCAACCAAAAGTTTTGCCAGATCCGCCGTGGTCATCTGTTTTGGTGTCAAATAAAAAAAAGTCTACACAATCTAAGTAGTTTTCTAATATTTGAAAGTCAAACTTATCATCAACACCAAATGCTTTGATGATAGTGAATTTATGACTCATTAATTCTTTGCAAAATTCTGGTGATTCATTACCATGTAATTGTATAATTTTAAATCCGTAAAGGTTACTAAACTCTATAACTTCATGTAATAGTGCGTTAACAAAAACTGCAGTTTTGTTTGTTTCTTTGTTGATATTATCTAAATCTGATTTTTGAAAATCTAAACCCACAAATCTTTTTGAAGGAGGATAAAATATAAAGCCCATATAATCTGGATTAATATCTGATAAGGCAGATATATTATCTGGATACTTCATTCCACAAACCTTAATTTTTAAATTTTTCATCAATTACCTAATGCTATCAGTTTTTTAAATGATGTTTTTGCATTTCCGCTTGTTAAAGAATTTTCTGCTTCATAAAAGCAATCGGCGAAAGCTTTATTTGGATCAATTGTTTTAATAGCTAATGCAGCGTTACATAAAACCACATTGTTTTGATTTTCTGAAGCTTCATTATTTAAAACATCCATAAAAATCTTTGCAGATTGTTCAACAGTATTTCCACCACTTATAGTAGAAGCTTCTATCTTATCAAAACCTAAACTCTCTATTGTAGTAATTTGTTCTCCCTTATTTGTAAAAGTTTTAAAATCGCAGGTTAAAGATACTTCATCGTACCCTTCTAAAGCATGTAAAATAGTATAGTTTTTATCTGATTGTTGATATAGATAAGCGTATAATCTTGCCAATTCTAAACTAAAAACACCTACAATTTGATTTTGAGGCTGAGCCGGATTAACCATAGGACCTAGCATATTGAAAAAAGTTTTTACACCTAATTCTCTTCTTATTGGTGCAACATTTTTCATGGCAGGGTGAAATAATGGTGCATGAAGAAAGCAAATACCTGCTTGGTCTAAAGATTTTTTTAAATCACTTTCATTATTTGTAAATTGATAGCCTAAAAATTCCATTACATTAGAAGAGCCACAGCCTGAAGAAACGCCATAATTACCATGTTTTGCTACATGATAACCAGCCCCTGCAACCACAAATGAAGCCAAAGTGGATATATTAAAAGTGTCTTTTCCATCACCTCCAGTTCCGCAAAGATCAATTAAGTTAAATTCTGATGTTAAATTAATAGGGATACAAAGTTGTATCATCGCATCTCTAAAACCCTCTAATTCATCAACAGTAATATTTCTCATTCCATAAGCGGTCATGAAAGCAGCCATTTGAGATGGATTATATTTACCTACAGAAATATTTTTCAATATCTCGGTAGATTGTTCTTTTGAAAATGTTTTTTGTTCAAATAAATGATTTAAAATCGCTTTCATTAATATTGTTTAATTAAATAAAAAAAGGGCTACCAAATGGCAACCCTTTATATCTTTTGGTAAAATAAAAAATGAGGTATGCCTTACGATTTTTCGTAATGCCACCACCAAATTGTATTTAATTTTAAAGTTTTCATGTTTGTTAGGCAAATATGGTAATTTTTTGAATATTGAGAAAATTTAAAGCATTTTTAATACATGATTAAGATTAAACAAAAATTAAATATAAATGAGGATTTGGGTTTTGGAAAAAACCCAACTCAAAATAACCAACGTCTTTTAAATAAAAATGGTAGTTCTAATATTATTAGAAAAGGTCTTCCATTTTTTAAACCTCATGAAGCTTTTAACTCTTTAATTTTTATGAGTTGGAGAAGGTTTTGCGTTACCATATCGCTCTCTTACATCATTATAAACTTGGCTTTTGCGGCTATTTATTTTGTGTTAGGAATGGAACATTTAAATGGCTCTGTTTCTACCAATTCAATAGATAAATTTTTTGATGCCTTCTTTTTCTCTGCACAAACCATAGCAACAGTAGGTTATGGGCATTTAAGTCCGAATGGATTTTTAACAAATATTGTTGCCGCGTTTGAATCTTTTTTAGGCTTATTGATATTTGCATTAGCAACAGGACTTTTATATGGACGTTTTAGCCGACCAACCGCTAAAATTATTTACAGTCCAAATATTATTGTAGCCCCTTATCAGGATAAAAAAGCTTACATGTTTAGATTTGCCAATTTAAGAAGTAACCAGTTGATTGATTTAAATATTGAAGTACTTTTAAGTATCAATACAACAGAAAATGGAAAGGCAACCAGAAGATTTATTCCCCTTAATTTAGAGCGAAAAAGTATAAATCTTTTAACTTTAAGCTGGACAATTGTTCATCCTTTAGATGAGGAAAGTGCTTTGTTAAATTTAAAATCTAAAGATTTAATAGATGGCGATGCTGAGTTTATTGTGATGTTAAAAGCATTTGATGATGCTTTTTCTCAAACAGTGCATTCAAGAACATCTTATAAAGCTACAGAAGTTATTTTTGACGCTAAGTTTGATCAAATAATTAAAACCGACGAAAAAGGTATTTTTGAAATTGATATTTCTAAAATAGGTTCTTATCAGTCGGTTTAAATCAATTAGCTTTTATCTTATAAAGAAGCGTTCTTAAATATCTTTAAGCATTTCCCATTCTGAAGTATCATGGAAAGTAATCGCTGGATATTCTTTTGCTGCATATTCAATATCCCACGCAGAAGAAGCCAAGAATACAGGTTTACTTTCTTTATCGAAAGCAATTTTTTGAGCATAACGTCTAGTAAATTTTTCTAATTCTTGAGGGGTTGTAGCAGATATCCATTTTGCTTTAGAAATATTTACTGGCCTAAAGTGACAAGAAGCGCCATATTCATTTTTCAATCTGAATTGGATAACTTCAAACTGCAGCTCTCCTACTGTACCAATAATTTTTCTATTTCCAGGATTTTGCACAAATAATTGAGCAACACCTTCATCACTTAATTGAATAATACCTTTTTCTAATTGCTTGGTTTTAAAAGGATCGCTGTTTTCTAATTCTCTAAATATTTCTGGTGAGAAACTTGGTATACCTATAAACTGTAAACTTTCTCCCTCTGTTAAAGTATCGCCAATTTTAAAATTTCCCGAATCATATAAACCTACAACATCCCCAGGAAAAGCCTCTTCTACCAAACTTTTATTATCCGCCATAAAACTTGTTGGCGAAGCAAATTTCAATTTTTTGTTTAAACGATTATGCTGATAAAAGGTATTTCTTTGGAAAGTGCCCGAGCAAATTCTGCAAAATGCAATTCTATCACGATGATTTGGATCTAAATTGGCATGTATCTTAAAAATAAATCCAGTAAACTTACTTTCATTAGGTTCAATTTTACGTGTATCAGTTTCTCTGCCTTGCGGCGATGGTGCAATTTTTATAAAAGTTTCTAATAACTCTTGTACACCAAAATTATTGATGGCACTACCAAAAAATACTGGTGCTAAATATCCAGAAAGGTATAAATCTCTATCAAAAGGCTCTGCAACGGTTTCAATTAATTCAACATCATCTTTTAATTTCGATGTTAAACGTTCGCCTAAAAGTTCTTCTAATTTTGGGTCGTCTAATCCGTTAATGGCAATACTATCATCTGCAATATGCTTTTTACTGGCACTAAATAGATTTAGCGATTTATCATGTAGTTGGTAAACACCTTTAAATGTACTTCCAATGCCAATTGGCCAACTTAAAGCTCTGGTAGAAATATTGAGTTCTTTTTCAATCTCTTCTAACAAATCAAAAGGGTCTTTACCTTCCCTATCCATTTTATTCACAAAAACAATAACTGGTGTGTGGCGCATTCTACAAACCTGCATCAGCTTTTTAGTTTGTTCCTCTACTCCTTTCACACAATCTACCACTAAAATCACCGAATCTACGGCGGTTAAAGTACGGTAAGTATCTTCAGCAAAATCTTTGTGACCAGGTGTATCTAAAATGTTGATTTTAGTATTCAAATACTCGAAACCCATTACAGATGTAGCCACAGAAATACCACGCTGCTTTTCAATCTCCATAAAATCTGAAGTTGCCGCTTTATCTGCCTTATTGCTTTTTACTGCCCCAGCTTTTTGTATAGCACCTCCAAATAAAAGTAATTTTTCTGTTAAAGTAGTTTTACCTGCATCAGGGTGACTTATAATACCAAAAGTTCTACGTTTGGCAATTTCGCTTTGTAAACTCATATTTATTTATTGCAAAAGTTGCGCTCTTGCTTGTAGGTAATTTTTGAAGGTGCAAATATATGGTTTTAATCTATTTACTAAATATTTAACCACGGAGTGAACGGAGGAAAACACAAAGAGCGCAAAGTTTATCAATTCTAAATAGGAAATTACCATTTAGGTATTAAAGAAAATGTACTAGAGTATTAAACTTAATGTTTCTAATTCCTTAATGTTTTTAATCTTTACCATTTAGGCATTAAGTATTGTTTTATAATCGATATTAGAAAAAACCTTGTATAAGTACACTAAAAATAAACCTCAAAAATTTATATCTTCAAAAAAATTTTAAACCTAATTCTCCAATGGCTTTAAATTACGTTTGGATTGCTTTTTTCTTAGTTTCTTTTGTGGTTGCCTTAGTTAGACTGATTTTTTTTCATGATTATCAAATTTTCCAAACCATTGTAAACAGCACATTTGATATGTCTAAAACTGGGGCAGAGATTTCTTTAGGTTTGGTTGGATTGATGACGTTTTGGTTAGGAATAATGAAAGTTGGCGAAAAAGGTGGAATGATTAATATTTTTGCCAGAATTGTGGGTCCTTTCTTCGCTAAAATTTTCCCAGAAGTTCCCCGTAATCATCCAGCTTTAGGTTCTGTGTTGATGAATTTTTCGGCAAATATGTTGGGTTTAGATAATGCAGCAACGCCGCTCGGCCTAAAAGCCATGAAAGAATTGCAAGAATTAAATCCTGATAAAGAAACAGCATCAAATGCGCAAATTATGTTTTTGGTGTTAAATGCCTCTAGTTTGGTTTTAATTCCTACAAGCATTATGGCATTTAGAAAAGCCGCTGGCGCTATTGATCCTTCCGATGTTTTTGTGCCTTGTTTGTTGGCCACTTTTTTTTCTACTATGGTTGGATTGGTAGTCACCTGTATCTATCAAAAAATTAACCTTTTCCAAAAAGTAATCATGCTTTATTTAGGTACGGCTGCTATTTTGGTTGGGGGTTTATTGTATTATTTTACCACGCTAAGTCAAGATCAAATAGGTTTAGTTTCTGGTGTGGTTGGTAATGTTTTATTATTTTCAATCATTATTTCTTTTATAACATTGGCGCTATTTCGTAAAATAAATGTTTTCGAAACTTTTATAGAAGGTGCAAAAGAAGGTTTTGAAATTGTTGTAAAAATTATTCCTTATTTAGTTGGGATTTTAGTTGCTGTGGGAGTTTTACGAGGTTCTGGAACTTTAGATTTTATTACACAAGGTATTGGAAGTATTGTTGGCTTTTTTGGTCTCGATACTGGATTTGTACCTGCCCTACCTGTTGCATTTATGAAACCTTTAAGCGGAAGTGGTGCAAGAGGTTTAATGGTAGAATTGATGGAAAGCACCGGAGCGGATAGTTTTGCTTCCAAAGTAGCTTGCGTTATTCAGGGTTCTACCGAGACTACTTTTTATGTATTAGCTATTTATTTTGGTTCGGTATCTATCAAAAAAACGCGACATGCTTTACCAGCAGCTTTAATGGCAGAACTGGCAGGTGTAATTGCTGCAATAGTAATTGCTTATATATTTTTTAAATAATTTATGATGAGAAAGAGATTGGCTTTAATAGCTCACGATGGTAAAAAAGCAGAAATGGTTGGTTTTGTAAAAGATCACTATGATATTTTATCAGAGATGGATTTAACGGCAACAGGCACCACAGGAGGTTATATTGAGCAAACAGGATTAAGCGTAGATAAAAAATTAAGCGGCCCAAAAGGTGGCGATGCACAAATTGCAGCAATGGCTGCCGAAGGTAAATTAGATGGGATTATTTTCTTTAGAGATCCATTGGGTAAACATCCACACGAACCAGATGTACAGATGTTAATGAGGATTTGTGATGTCGCAAATGTGCCAATCGCTACCAATCCTGCAACCGCAAAATTAATTTTGAATGGCTTTAAAGCAATATAAATAATGATCATTTTCTGTAAATTCTTTCTATCATGAACCCTAAAGTTGATGAATTCATTGCCAATCTAAAAAATTGGAAACCAGAAATGGAAAAACTGAGAAGTATAATCTTGGAAACTGGTTTACAGGAAGATTTTAAATGGATGCACCCTTGTTATACTTTAAATAATGCCAATATTGTGTTGATACACGGTTTTAAGGATTATTGTGCGCTATTATTTTATAAAGGTGTTTTGCTTAATGATGAGAAAAATCTACTCATCCAGCAAACTGAAAATGTTCAATCCGGAAGGCAGATAAGGTTTACCAATATTAAAGAAATTTTAGATTTAGAAATCACGCTAAAGGAATATATTTATGAAGCCATTGAGGTTGAAAAAGCGGGTTTAAAGGTCGAATTAAAAAAACATGAGGATTTTGAATTACCCGAAGAATTAATTAGTGGTTTTGATAGAGATGTCAAATTTAAAAATGCTTTTGAAGCATTAACTCCAGGCCGACAAAGAGCTTACATCCTACACTTTTCTGGTTCTAAAAATGCCACCACTCGTGAAAACCGAGTTAAAAATTATAAGCAACGAATATTAAGCGGAAAAGGAATTAATGATTGTGATTGCGGCTTATCCAAAAGATTTCCCATCTGCGATGGTTCTCATAAAGAGTTAAAAAATATTTAAGATTTTATTATTTAACCCACCTTCTCCTCTTTCAAAATCTCCATCAACCCACTTCCTGCAACTAATAATTCTTGGGTTATTGTTTTGGTGTAATCTGCAATTTCAGCCTTAAATTCTTTAACGGAAGCGCCAGTTCTAATTTCTTCTAAACGTTTTTCCCACTGTCCGGTGAGTTCTGCCTGGGCTATTTTTTTGTCTTTTACCACTTCGTAAACGCCTAATCCTTTATTAGAAGGAACCAGATTTTTCTTTTCTCTAAAGATATATTCTCTTTTAATTAGGGTTTCTATAATGGAAGCTCGGGTTGCTGGCGTACCTAATCCACACTCTTTCATTGAATATCTAAGTTCTTCATCTCCAATATCTTTACCACAGGTTTCTAAAGCTTTCAATAAAGTAGCTTCATTAAATAAAGGTTTAGGCTTGGTTTGTTTTTGAAGGATTGCTTTATTGCTAATATCTAAATCTTCGCCCTTTATCACCTTTGGTAAAGTAGCATTGTCTTCATCCTTTTTTTCCTCATCATTATCATTAAAAACAGAACGCCAGCCAGCAGATTGTATCACTGTTCCGTTGGCCACAAAATCAATTCCCGAAGTGATGGTGATTTTAGTGGTCGCCTTTAAACATTCTTTATGGAAAGCTTCAATCATCCTCCCAACCACCATATCATAAACTGCTTGTCGGTCTGAAGATAAATGCCCTGTGTATTCGCCAGTTGGTAAAACCGCATGGTGATCTGTTACTTTTTTAGCATTAACACTACGCTTGTTTAGTTTTATGTTTAACAGTTCTTCTGCTTGTTTTCCAAATAATGGATGATTGGTAAACTTTGAAATTAAATCTGGAACGGTAGCAAAAACATCGTCGCCAATAAAGCGACTTCCGGTACGTGGATAAGTCACCAGTTTACTTTCGTATAAATTTTGAAGAATGCCTAAAGTTTGGTCTGCGGTGTAACCTTTTTTTCTGTTTGCTTCTTGCTGTAAACTACTTAAATCATGCAAAAGTGGTGGCGGTTCTTTTTTAGCTTTTGCTTCTACATCTTTAATATGTCCACCTTTTGGGTTTCCCGATGCTAAATCTAAAACCTGTGCTAAAACAGTTTCCGCCTTTTCTTTTTCATCAAAGTTGACTGTGGAAATTGCCCTGAACAATTGTTCATCTTTTTTTAATTGAATAGCAACCTGATAATAAATTTGGGGAACAAAATCTTTCGTCTCTAAATATCGCTGACAAATCATGGCTAAAGTTGGCGTTTGCACTCTTCCCAAAGAAAGTACGGCTTTGTTGCCAGCAGAAATACTCAACGCTTGTGTCGCATTCATGCCAACTAACCAATCAGATTCTGACCTGCAATGTGCAGAGTTGAAAAGCGTATCGTAATCTGCCCCTGGTTTTAAGTTACGAAAACCATTTTTTATGGCCTCATCTGTTTGCGAAGAAATCCATAACCTGCGGAATGGTTTTTTACATTTTAGATAATAGTAAATGTATCTAAAAATCAGCTCTCCTTCCCTCCCAGCATCCGTTGCAACTATTATTTCAGTGCATTCATCAAACAAAGATTTAATAATATCTAACTGTTTTTTTACAGCAGGATCATCCACCATTCCTTCTTTGGTTTTCACTTTTCTGATGGCCAGTTTAAACTTTGTTGGAAGCATGGGTAGGTTCTGTTGTTTCCAACCGTAAAAGCCATAATCTTGTGGAGGTGCCAGTTGTAGTAGATGCCCGAAAGCCCAGGTAAAAGAATATCCTTTACCTTCTATATAACCCACCTTTTTTTGATTAGCACCAAATACTTTGGCTAATTCACGGGCTACAGAAGGCTTTTCGGCGATTACAACTTTCATTTAGGCTTTGAAGATTTGATGGGCAAGTTATATAAATTGAAGTTGCTGACGACTTAAATGTTATCCATTTTGTTTCTATTTATCCACAAAATTTAGATTATTGTCTGAATCTTGATGTACTTGATTTTAGGATAAAATTGTCTGAATCTTGATTTACTTGATTTTAGGATTAACCAGATTTGAAAACAATTTACTAATATCTATCATGCAGTAATCCTGAAAATCCTTTAATCCTGAAAATCGGGATTCAGATTTTTTGTGTTAAAGATAGAAGCGGCATTTTTTTTTGCTCTTGCCAGTTATTAAATGGAAAAAAACTATAACGGATAGCCCCACAGGGATCACTTTGTGACGTGTTAAAATGCTCAAATAGTTACTTTAACCATTTAAAATAAATTTATCATCACTTCCCATAATATTGCGTCATGATATTTTGAGCGGGTTTATTTTGTGGTGTCCAATCATGGTTACTATTGGGGTCTAATCTTCTAAATGATGTATACCATTTCCACGCAAAACCTCCGGCAAACCATTTCTCGTTCCATAAACTTCTAAAAAGTGCATCATAAGCATTTGCCTGACCTTGATTATTTATTGGTCGCTCCTGATATTCCATTTCCCAACTTCGCCATGCGGCTTGGTCCATACTTCTATAACCATATTCGGTAAATAAAATTGGTTTCCCCTCCTTTAAGCTAAACTGTTTTAACTGCTGTTTTACAGGTCCCCATTCTTTTACTAAATCTGCTGTTTTTGGTGTAACGGCATCAGAAAGTGGGAAATAACCGCTCATGCCTATAAAATCTAAATCTTTCCAAAATTCTACGTCTTTGTAATCATCCCAATTGGCACAATAAGTTAATTTCCCTTTATATACTTTTTTAATTTCCTTAATTAACTGAATCCAATAGGTTGGCCTTTTTTGTACGGCTTTTTTATACTCTGTACCTATACAAAATAGATCGACTTTTTCTTCTGCAGCAAGATTAACAAAAGACATGATGTAAGCTTGGTAATCAGTTTCCCAAATTTTCCAATCTTCTTCTTTTTCTAAATCAAAATCACCAATCCATCCACTTTGTGTCCAAACTTGAGGCTTAATCATCACTTTTAAACCTGCCTCATGTGCTTGTCTAATGTTAACCCTTACGCCTTCAATACTTTCTCCCCAATATTGTCTTCCGTTACCGAAATATACTTTTGGCTCGTTTGCTTTTGTAAAAGCATAAGGGATTAGCGCCACATAATTGGCATTTATTTTTTGTAATTCACCCGTCCAGCTGCTATCAATTTGCCTTGGAGAAGCGGTAAGACTTACACCACCAATTTTATTAGAAACTGGACTATAATTTTTATCAACTATAATGTTATCTTTTTTTTGCGACTCTGCGCTGTTGCAGGCAAAAAGGAAAACCAGGAAAATAAGAATGTATTTAGTGTTGCCAGTAAGCATATCTAGAGGTTTGTTTAAGTGTTAAATTCAGTCCGTCCCAAGTGTTTTGTTTTAATAATAGATTTGGATATGATTTTTGAAAGTAATAAACGTTGGTTTTATTTGGCTCAAGCATTACGGTAACTTTCCAGGTTGCTTGTGCTAAAATATCATTATTACCATCGCTAACATTTAATTTGGCTTTATAAATTTTAAGTTTTCCTACCTTATTGGTAATCTGACTTTCTAAGATTTTAGCATCAAAATTTAACCCTGCTTTAAAATTTAAACTTCTTAAAGTATAACTTAATTGGTCTTCAAACAAAGTTTCTGAAGCTATATTTTTCTGACCATTACCTTCATTATCAAAATAAGAATAATAATTCATTAAGTATTGATCACCTTTATTTAGGTATTCTTTATAAGTATTTCCGCACCATTCTTGCGAACTGGTAGCCATTTTATCCATTTGCCACGGTTTATCAAAATAAAAAAACATCGAACTTAAATAATGATATGGATAGTTTTCTGTTTTTATACTTGCAAAGGCGTTCAGCTTCATTACTTTATATAAATCCTTACGTTTATAATCATCAGTTTTAACTCTAAATTCCTTGTTAAAATCTTCTGCCACAGTTATATAAGTATAATCAAAATTTCGTTGTTTTTTGTAAACAATTTTTTGGGCATCGTAAGTTGTAACTTCTGCTAAACCATCATACCATAGTTTATTATTTGCCCAATCTTTATTAAAGTTTTGGCTTAAAGCCGATGGTTTTTCTTGTTTGCTACTAGATTGACGAGTACAGCCAAAAAAGAGAATACTTATCATTAAATATTTATAAAACTTCATGATATAATTTATAGGTTTTTTATTAATAATAATTGTTAAAAATATAGATAAAAAATTTAGGTATTCCTTAATTAAGAAATGATACGACATTATTACAAATTGAATTTGAAATTGATTTAAGTTGACTTTATTTTTAGTTCAAATTCTTTAGATAACATTTTCTATTCTGTTTAAAATGTTAAAAACAACTAAATTTTATTTTAAAAGCTAATATTTTTAATTTAAAAACTAAATTTAAAGACTTACATATTTTATAGGATGAATAGCTTCAAAATTTACTTTTTTATATTTATTACTCTTTTATCTTTTAAAGGGTTTGCCCAAACAAACAACATCACTCTAAAAGAATTAGCAGACAAAAAAGCCAAACAATCTTATGATTTTCCATCTGAGAAAACCTATTTACAATTTGATAAACCTTATTATGCCGTGGGCGATACCATTTGGTTTAAAGCTTATGTTACTTTAGAAAACCATTTGCCCTCTCCTATCAGTAAAATTTTATATGTCGATTTAATTAACCAAAAAGATTCTCTGGTAGAAAGTTTAAAGATCCCAATTAAAAATAGTGTGGGTACTGGAAGTTTTTTATTGGCTTACCCTAATTTTAAGGAAGGTAATTATCATTTAAGAGCTTACACAAAATGGATGTTAAACTTTGGTGAATCTTACTTTTTTAAGAAAAATATTTTGATTGGAAACGCTTTGAGTAAGACTTTAAATACGCAAATAAGTTTTAATGGAAGCGTGAATGATAAATCTCAGAACGTAAAAAGTAAGATTATTTTTAAAGACGAATATGGTAAAGTTTTAGCCAACAAAAAGGTGAGCTGGGAAGCAACAGCTGACTATGAAAGAGTTGCCAGAGGAAAGGAAACCACCAATGCAAAAGGAGAGATTTTTTTCAATTTTAGTGCTGATAATAAGGTTGCCCTCAATACAGGAATTCTATCAACTTCTTTAGATGCAGGTGATAATAGAATTTTAAACGCCACTTTTCCACTTAAAACCGCCATTTTAGATTACGACTTTCAGTTTTTTCCAGAAGGAGGAGATTTAATTGATGGAATACCTACAAAAGTTGCTTTCAAAGCCTTACAATCTGATGGTTTAGGCGCTACTTTTACAGGTAAAATTATTGATGAACAAGGTGCAGAAGTTGCTAAAATAAGTCCAACTCATTTAGGAATGGGGAATTTTGAGCTTACTCCTGCTAAAGGAAAAAAATATTTTGCTAATGTAATTTTCCCAAATGGCAAACAAAAAAACATCCCTTTACCAATAGTTAAGAATGAAGGAATTGCCTTAACTACCCAAATTATTGGAGATAGTTTAAACATCAAAATTAATCCAAACGACACCTATTTACAAAATAATAGAAATCAGGTTTTTTACATCATAGCGCAAAATAGTAAATCACTTTTTTACGCTGCGCAAAGTACATTAAGATTAAAAAATTATTCTGTTACTATTCCTATTGATAGATTGCCAACCGGAATTTTGCAAGTTTCTTTGCTAAATATTGGTTTTGAATCCTTAAGTCAACGTTTAACCTTTATCCAAAGAAAAGATGATTTAAAAATCACGTTACGTCCAGATTTACCAGCTTATAAAAGACGATCTAAAATTAAAATGAGTATATCTACTTCTCAGGGTTTAGATATGACTTCAGGAAATTATGCCGTATCAGTGATTAACGAAGCAAAAGTTCCATATAATGAAGATAAAGAGATTTCAATATTAAGTTATTTTTTACTGAATTCTGATTTAACAGGTTACATTGAGCAACCTAACTACTATTTTCATCATATTGATGCAAAAAAAATAGCCGACTTGGATAATCTGATGCTTACTCAGGGTTACTCAAAATTTTTATATAAAGACATTGCAGCAGATAAAAAATTTGACATTTTAGCTTTCCCAGAAGCAAGCATGGCAATTACCGGTACTATTAGAAAAAGAGATGGAATGCCTTTAGAAAATGGAAGAATTTTGTTTCAAATACCTGATAAATTTTTTAATACTACTGGCACTACAGATAAGGAAGGGCATTTTAAATTCGAGAATTTAATTTTTAAAGATTCTTCAGAAGTAATAATTAACGCCAGAAATAACCTAAATTCAAAAGACTTAAGAATAGCTGTAGATGGCGAAGCATTTCCTTCTATTTATAAAAACTCCAATACAGCAGATGATGTTTTAAATATTGATAGCGCCTTAGAAACCTATCTTAAAAACAGTAAAATTGAGCATCAAAGTGCGTTTTTATTACGGGAAGTAGTAGTAAAAACATCAGCAATTAAAAAAATTGATCACACCAATTATTCCGCATTATCTGGCCTTAACACCATTGCGGATAGGCAAATTGATGGTAAGCAATTTGAGGGATGCAATATTTTACTCAATTGCTTAAACACAGTTGGCTTAACCTTTATAGACCAACAATTATATCTTTCAAAAAATTATAGCCAAGGTTTAAAAGTACCAATAGAAATTTATGTTAATGGATTACAAGTAGATGTGAATTACTTGGCCAGTCTTGATGGAAAAGGAATTGATAATGTAGAAATATTTAATACCGATGGGCTTTCAGGAATTAATAGATTAAATGGTACTAGCGGCGTGGTTTCTATCAATATGAAGGAATTAAAGAAAACGCCAGTTACAAAAGACCAATTGAAAGACCTTTTTCCTCCAAATAATGTATTAACATTAAAACCAAAAGGATATGCTGTTGAACGCCAATTTTACAGTCCAAAATTTACTGGGCCAAAATCTAGTTTACAAAATCAAGATAGCAGAACAACTATTTATTGGAATCCTCTTGTGATTACGGACAAAGACGGTAAAGGAAGTTTCGAATTTTATAATAGCGATGATAAAGGCCCGTATAAAATTACTATAGAAGGTATAGATGCAAACGGAAATATTGGAAGAGGGATTTATACTTATGAATTGAGGCAGTAAGTTTTATTCTGATTAATCACAACCAATACTATGCAAAATCAAGACGACATTAAATCGGTAGAAGTATATTCCGGGGCACTTTGGCAATCCACAATGGTGCAAAATATATTAATTGAAAATGATATAAAAGCATTTCTAGAGAATGAATTAATGGGAACCGTTGCGCCTTGGAGAGTTACATCCGGAGGATTTAACCCTGTTAGAGTAATTGTATCAAATCTTGATTATGAAGCATCTATCAAACTAATTGAAGAGTTTAACAATAGTGAATCTCAAGAAGAATCGAACGATTGGCAACAGGAATAATTAAATGATTAAAAAAATTTAGAGCTAACCAATTAATTATTTGGACAAATTATTGCTTTCCTTATTGAACAACGACAATTTATGTTCAATAAAATTAAATATTGGTTTAAAAGCCATTTGAATAAAATCCTTAACAGTATTTCATTTTATCCTGCCGTTATAGGACTTTTATTTTTGGTTTTAGCCATCATAATGATGGGATTTGATTTTTCTGTACAAGGAAAACAATTTAAATCTCAAATTGATTGGCTTAATATTAAAGACGCAACCACTGCCAGAAGTATCATTTCCTCAATTGCGGCTGGCATTATTTCATTAGCTGTTTTTAGTTTTTCTATGGTGATGATTATCCTAAATCAGGCAGCATCACAAATGAGTAACCGGGTTTTAGATAAACTGATAGGCAATCGTTTTCAGCAAATTGTATTAGGGATTTACATTGGAACTATTGTTTACGCTTTCTTTTTATTAAGTACCATTCGGGATATAGATTCTGGTCTGTATATCCCTTCATTAAGTACATATCTTCTTATTTTAATTACCATATTCGATATTTTCTTATTCATATATTTTTTGCATTATATTACACAATCTGTTAAGTATGATGTAATTATCAAAAAAGTTTTCGATAATACTTATGATGTAATGAAAGAAGATTGCACCGTAAAAGAAAACACCTCTGTTACCATAAAATTTGCTCAAAAATTTGAGATTAAGACTTTACAAGCTGGAATTTATGAAGGATTTGATAAAAATAGCTTGCTGCATATTTGTGAAAAACATAATTGCATGGTAAATATTTTGAGAGCTCCTGGAACTTCGCTTCTCAAAGATATAGTTATAGCAAATATTGAGGCCGACTTAGATCAAGAAATTAAAGAAGATATTGCTGATTGTTTCTTTCTGCATAAATCAGAATCTATAGAAGAGAATTATTTTTATGGTTTTAGGCAGTTAACGGAAATTGCTCTTAAGGCATTAAGTCCTGGGATTAATGATCCTGCAACCGCAATTATCAGTTTAAGATCTTTATTTGAGCTATATAGCTTTCAAATTGTTAACTTTTCTAAATTGCTTTTTACTAATAAAGATGGCGAAGCTAAAATCCTTTTAAAAGGATTAAGTTTTGATGATATTTTTATTGAAACCATAATACCAATCTGGAATTATGGTAAAAACGACCGAATGATCCAAAAAGAATTATTGTCATTATTACCTCAATTACTCTCAATTTCAGAAAACGAAAAAGTAACACAATTCTTAAATGTGGTAAAGGAAAAAGCTAAAGAAAATATCTTTTAATAATCTTAAAGAACATTATCAATAGAAAGTTTATAATACTGCTTTTCTTAAAATCTTGTAAATCCTAATTCAGACAAAATTTAAAATTATTAAATTGCGGATTGTAATACAGCCTCAATCATGAATAAAAATATCATAACCACACTAATATTCACATTTTTAACAGTATTTACTTTTGCACAAGAAAAAGACAAATGGGATGTTGAAAAACCAACCGGACCTTCAAAATCTGTAAATTTTAGTACTGATGAAGGTACTTATATGAATGTGGATGTGAGTCCAGATGGGAAAAACATTGTTTTTGATTTATTAGGTGATATTTATAAAATGCCAACTTCAGGTGGTACTGCTACCCTACTTTCTGGCGGAATGGCTTTTGAAGTTCAACCTCGTTTCTCGCCTAACGGCAAATACATTTCTTATACAAGCGATAAAAATGGTGGAGATAATATATGGGTGATGGATGCAGACGGTAAAAACCAGCGAGCTATCACAAAAGAAAATTTCAGACTACTTAACAATGCCGTTTGGACACCAGATAGCAAATATCTAATCGCTAGAAAACATTTTACTGGTACTCGTTCTTTAGGTGCTGGCGAACTTTGGATGTATCACATTTCTGGAGGTTTAGATGGTGTGCAATTAACAAAAAGAAAAAACGACCAGCAAGATTTAGGCGAACCATGGGTTACAGTAGATGGTAAATTAGTTTATTATAGCGAAGATGTGAGCGACGGTCCAAATTTTGAATACAATAAAGATCCTAACGGAGAAATTTACGCTATAAAAAGTTTAAATCTTTCCACTTCAGAAATACAAAAAATTTCTGGTGGTTCGGGCGGTGCCGTACGCCCACAAATTTCTCCGGATGGCACAATGATGGCTTTTGTAAAAAGGGATAAATTAAAATCGGTACTTTTTGTACAAAATTTAAATACCGGAGAAGAATATCCTGTTTATAACGATTTATCAAAAGACCAGCAAGAAGCTTGGGCAATTTTTGGGGTTTATCCTAATTTTAATTGGTTGCCAGATAATCGCACTCTTGTTTTTTATGCTAAAGGGAAAATTAGAAAGGTAGATATCATTACTTTATATGCTGAAGTAATTCCTTTTAATGTAGAAGTAAAACAAACTATACAAGACGCTTTACATTTTCCTCAAAAAGTATTTTCAGATAACATAGATATTAAAATGATACGCCAACTGGTCACTTCCCCGGATGGTAAAAAAGTGGTTTTTAATGCTGCAGGATTTTTGTACATCAAAGAATTACCTAATGGAAAACCAACACGTTTAACAATCGGAAAAGATTGGGAATTTGAACCAAGTTTTAGTGCTGATGGAAATTATATTGTTTATACCACTTGGAATGACGAACAACGTGGCGCCATTTTGAAATATGATTTTAAAAGTAAAAAAACAAGTTTAGTTACCAATGAGAGAGGCTTTTATTATTCTCCAAAATTTAATAATAAAGGAAATTTAGTTGTTTACAGAAAAGGAGTTGGAAATAATGTATTGGGATATATTTATGGAAAAAATCCTGGGATATATACCATTCAGCCTAATTACGGCACCCCAAAATTTATTAGCAAAGAAGGTATAAAACCTTCCTTTAATAGCACTGATGATCGTATTTATTTTCAATCTAGCGAAGGCGAAAAAAAAGCTTTTAAAAGCTGTGATTTAGATGGTGATAAAGTAAGAACGCTTTACACTTCTACCTATGCAAATGCTTTTATTCCGAGTCCTGATGATAAGTGGTTGGCATTTAACGAACTTTTTAATGTTTACGTAACTCCTTTAATTACTACTGGAGCAACTCAAGAACTTTCAAGTAGCAATAAAGCTTTACCATTAAAAAAATTATCAAAAGATGCAGGGATTAATATCCATTGGAACACCGATAGCAAAACTTTACACTGGACATTGGGTCAAAAATATTTCTCGACCAAATTATCAGATGCTTTTGCTTTTGTAGATGGTGCTCCGGATAAATTACCTGCTATAGATGAAACCGGGATAGAATTAAATTTAACATTACCAACTGATAAACCAACAGGAAGAATCGCTTTTAAAAATGCAAGGATTATCACTATGGATGGTAATAACGTAATTGAAAACGGAACAATTGTAGTTAACGAAAACAGAATTGAAAACATTGGTAATACTGTTGATGTGAATATCCCTAATGATGCAAAAGTGTATGATGCTGCTGGTAAAACCATAATGCCTGGCATAATAGACGTTCACGCCCATTTACCTACCAGTCCTGATGGGGTTTCTCCTCAACAAGATTGGGCCTATTATGCCAATTTAGCTTTTGGGGTAACTACTTCTCATGATCCATCTAGCAACACAGAAATGGTTTTTAGTCAGGCCGAAATGATAAAGGCTGGCTTAATGGTTGGCCCAAGATTATATTCCACAGGTACAATTTTATATGGTGCCGATGGAGATTTTAAAGCGGTTATTAATAATTTAGATGATGCCCGTTCGCATCTAAGAAGAATGAAAGCTGTAGGTGCGTTTTCAGTAAAATCATACAATCAGCCACGTAGAGAACAGCGTCAACAAATTATTCAGGCAGCAAGAGAGCTTAGTATGCAGGTAGTGCCAGAAGGAGGTTCTACCTTTTTTACCGACATGAGCATGGTTGCAGATGGACATACCGGAATTGAACATAATATTCCAGTTATTCCTGTTTATAAAGATGTGTTAAATTTTTGGAATGCCAGTAAAACCGCCTATACACCAACATTAATAGTAAGTTTTGGCTCACAATCTGGCGAGAACTATTGGTATGATAGAACCAATGTTTGGGAGAACGAACATTTATTAAATTTTATCCCAAAAGCAATAGTTGATCAAAGATCCAGAAGAAGAACTACATCAGAATATGGAGATTATGGTCATATTGATGTCTCTAAAGCAGTGAATGATATCTCTAGAGGCGGGACAAAAATAAATTTGGGAGCACATGGGCAATTACAAGGCTTGGGAGCACATTGGGAATTGTGGATGTTGGCACAAGGCGGTATGAAGCCTTTTGATTGCATAAAATCTGCAACTATAAACGGAGCCGAATATTTAGGAATGGATAAAGAAATAGGCTCGTTAAAAATTGGGAAATTAGCAGATTTAATTGTTTTAAACGCTAATCCTCTAGATGATATCCGCAATAGCGAAAAAATAAAATACACTATGGTTAACGGACGTTTATATGATGCTGAAACGATGAATGAAATAGGAAATAAAGAAAAGCCTAGAGCAAGATTTTGGTGGCAAATAAGTAATGGTGACAATTATTTTGTACCAAGTGGTGTGGTAGATACTTATACTTTTACAGTGCCAGATTGTGATTAATTATGGATGATAATACTAATTGGACACCTTTTGGGGATGATAATAAACTTGGAATAACTGATAAGGATTTAGTAAATCAATATGAGGCAAAGGGTTTAATTATTGCAGAATTATTTGTATTTGAACTTGATGAAAATATTATTATTTCAACAAACCTAATTTTACAAATACATAGAATTGCTTTTTTTGAATTATATGATTGGGCAGGCAAATGGAGAACAACTGACGTAAGAGTTGGGAAACTAATCCCACCAACTTCAACAAAGGTTTTAAATCTAATGTATCAATTTATTGATAATTTAAATTTTAAGATTAATTCTGTTTCTAATATAAATGATAGGATTAATTGTTTGGTTTATGCCCATTATGAGTTTGTTAAAATACATCCATTTAACAATGGAAATGGAAGAACAGGAAGGCTATTAATGAATCTAATTGGATTAAAGCTTGGTTATAAGCCAATAAGTTTATATCACAGAAAAGGAGAAAGCAGGAAAATTTATATTGAGGCTATGCAAAAAGCAGATAGTGGCGATTTCAGTTACCTAATTAACTTAGTTACTAAAGAATTGAGTTCCTTTTAATTCTCTTTCCTCCAATAATAAATTAACAAGTTCTTGAACTTTTATCTTAGGAAGAATTTGATTTTCAAGACACATAGTAGAAAAAATATCATTCACTAATACTTCAGCTAAAAATTGCTTCTGTTTTAATAGTGGATATTTATCATAAAATTTCATAATCAAATGTAAGAATTATATTATAATCATTTTTAGCAACTACCTCATTAAAATAATAATCATGATATTTGCCCAAAATTAATTGAAATGATAGGTTTATATAATCCATCAAAAACAAAATGAAAGTAACGCAAACAAAATTAGGGATTTTAGGTGGCGGCCAATTAGGACGTATGTTTATCCAGGCTGCTATTAATTATAATATTTCTATTCATATTTTAGACCCAGATGCCGATGCACCATGCAAAAACATCTGTGATCATTTTGAAGTTGGTTCCTTAAGCCACTATCAAACAGTTTATGATTTTGGTAAAAATTTAGATTTGATAACCATAGAAATCGAAAAAGTAAATATTGAAGCTCTAGAAGATTTAGAAAAGGAAGGCGTGGTAGTTTATCCTCAACCCCGCATTATTAGGTTAATTCAAGATAAAGGTTTGCAAAAACAATTTTTTAAAGAAAACGAGATTCCCACCGCTCCATTTCAATTATTTAATACAAAAGATCAATTAATAAACGCTAACATCCATTTTCCATACATCCAAAAATTAAGAAAAGATGGATACGACGGAAAAGGAGTCAAAAAAATTGAGAACGCACATGATTTAGAAAATGCTTTTGAACAATCTTGCCTAATTGAAAATTTAATAGATTTTGAAAAGGAAATAGCAGTAATTGTTGCCAGAAATGAAAATGGAGAGATGAAAACTTTCCCAATGGTAGAAATGGATTTTAACCCACAAGCTAATTTAGTAGAGTTTTTAATTTCGCCTTCTACCTACTCATTTGATATTCAACAAAGAGCAGAAGATATTGCAAAAAGCATTGCATCAAGTTTAAATATTGTAGGGATTTTAGCTGTAGAAATGTTCCTCACTACCGACCATCAGATTTTGGTTAATGAGTTAGCTCCACGTCCTCATAACAGCGGACATCAAACTATTGAAGGAAATTTTACCTCGCAGTTTGAGCAGCATTTAAGGGCAATTTTTAATCTGCCTTTAGGCGATACTCGCTCCATTACAAATGCCATTATGGTAAATTTATTGGGAGAAAGTGGTCATGAAGGAGTTGCAGAATACAAAGGTTTAGAAAAAGTTTTAGAGAAAGATGGCGTTTACGTTCACCTTTATGGAAAGAAATACACAAAACCTTTTCGTAAAATGGGACATGTAACTATTATAGATGAAGACAGACAGAAAGCAATTGAAAAAGCGAAGTTTGTAAAAGAGAATTTGAAGGTAGTTAGTTAGAATATTAACCACAGAGAACACAAAGTAAAATTCACAGAGGAAAAAGAGAAATTCTTTATTAATCTCTTTTAGACTCAATATTTTCTTTAATAAAAATGCGCTAATTATAATTTATATAGCTGACCTTTTAAAATTAATATTAAACATAATAATAAAACTAAAACTCTGTGCACTCTGTGAATTTCCTTTGTGCCCTCTGTGGTTAAAAAAAAATATGAAAGTAGGAATTATCATGGGTAGCAAATCCGATCTAGGGATTATGGAAGAAGCTGCAAACGTATTAAAAGAATTAGGAGTTGAATATGAATTGACTATTGTTTCTGCACACAGA
The DNA here is from genome assembly GCA_038237895.1 of Sphingobacteriales bacterium. GTDB lineage: Bacteria > Bacteroidota > Bacteroidia > Sphingobacteriales > Sphingobacteriaceae > Pseudopedobacter. Next base: position 24,788 of record JBBRYE010000032.1, read on the forward strand.
ACGCCAGAAAGAATGTTTGAATATGCCAACAAAGCAATAGAAAGAGGTTTAAAAGTAATTATTGCTGGTGCTGGCGGTGCGGCACATTTACCAGGAATGGTTGCCTCCATTACTTCATTACCTGTAATTGGTGTTCCAGTAAAATCAAGTAATTCAATTGATGGATGGGATTCTATTCTATCAATTCTACAAATGCCAAATGGAATTCCAGTTGCTACGGTAGCGTTAAATGCTGCGAAAAATGCGGGTATTTTAGCTGCCCAAATTTTAGCTGTCGCCGATGAAAACATCGCTGAAAACGTTATTAAATTTAAAAATGATTTAAAAGCTAAAATTGAAGAATCAGCAAATGATTTAAAAAAAGAGGGATTTCCATCTGATTTTTAACATTTAACCACAAAGGACACGAAGTTATACACAGAGAAAAAAGAGAAGGATTCTTAAAATTTTAATTGTTAGAAAATCAAAAATCCTCTTAATCATAAAATCCTGCAAATCAAGATTCAGACAATTTTTACAAAACCCAGATTAGTGAATATTAGTGCGATTAGTGGCAAAAAAACAGCTATAAAAACTCTAATTCAACCCAGGGTTTTCTGGAAAATTAACAATATGGGCATATTTTATTCCCATATTAGCAACTGCTTCTTTCCAGAGATCATAACTTTCTTCATCAAAAATCATATCAGAATTGTACTTTTTAGAAACCATCCAACTATTTAAAGCCAATTCATCATCTAATTGATCTTTAGACCAGCCAGAATAACCAACAAAAAATTTAATCTCATGATCTTTAATATTATAATTATTGATTTGAATTTTTAATGGTTCAAAATCACCTCCCCAAAATAAACCGTTTCCCAAATCTTGTCCATTTGGTATTTTATCCGGACAATTATGAATAAAATGAAGTGTATCTGTTGCTACCGGACCACCATAGTAAACCTCAAAATTAGCATCCCAACAATCTGGGATAACATCTTTTAAAAGGTAATCGCTTTTTTGATTCAAAATATAGCCTACAGAACCTTCCAAAGAATGTTCTGTAATTAAAACTACTGATCTTTTAAAATTTGGGTCGCTCATAAACGGCTCCGAAATCAATAAGCTTCCTTTGGTTGGGATATCTTTTGTTAACATACTTAAATAAACGTTTTCAAATATAAAAAGGTTTTAAAGCAACAAATTCTGTTAAATTTATTTAATATTCTTTACAAAAAACATTCTTTAAAACTATTTCACAATGGTTAAGTTTGTTCTATCATGAGTATCGATAAATCAACCATACAAAATTTAAGACAAGATTACCGTTCTGCATCACTTTCTGAAGATGACGCAACAGAAAATCCGTATCATTTATTCGAAAAATGGTTTACAGAGGCACTTAACGCCGAAGTTTTAGAACCTAACGCAATGACATTGGCTACTTGCAGTAAAAATTGCATTCCATCTGCAAGGATAGTTTTATTAAAAGAATTTAATGACTTTGGATTTGTTTTTTATACAAATTACGAAAGTCAGAAAGGCATAGAAATTCAAGAAAACCCGTATGCAGCCTTGGTGTTTTTTTGGGGAGATTTAGAACGACAAATTAGAATTGAAGGTGTTGTAGAAAAAGTGAGCGAGGAAGAATCTACCAGTTATTTTAAATCAAGACCGAAAGGAAGTCAGTTAGGTGCGCTAACTTCTCCTCAAAGCAAAAGTATCCCTAATCGGGAATTCTTAGCTAATAGATTAGCTCAGTTAGAAAAAGAATACGAAGATAATGAGATTATTAAACCAGAATATTGGGGCGGTTATCGGGTAATTCCTAATAAAATTGAGTTTTGGCAAGGTCGTTCTAACCGTTTACATGATCGTTTAGCATACGTTCAGGAGAAAGACCAATCTTGGAAATTTGAAAGACTAGCACCATGATTATCGATAAAATAAAAGAAATATTAGTTGCCAAATTTGGAGATTCAGTTATAATTGGAGAAGAATTAAATCAGAAGCAACCTGCTTTAATTATCAATCCAGAATTGATTGATGAAGTTTGTTTAATATTAAGAGACCATCCTGATACTTGGTTTGATTTTCTCTCTTGTTTAACTGGAGTTGATTACGGCGTAGAACAAAAGAGATTTGGAGTGATTTATCATTTAAGTTCCATCATCAAAAACCATCAAATTGTTTTAAAAACTTTTAAAGAAAACGATAGAGATTTAAATCAACTGCCGGTCTTTAAAAGTATAAGTACAGTATATAAATCAGCAGAATGGCATGAGCGTGAAGCTTTTGATTTGTTTGGGATTTACTTCGAGAATCATCCAGATTTACGTAGGATATTACTTCCAGACGACTGGGAAGGATATCCGTTAAGAAAAGATTACCAAACTGCCGAAAATTATCATAACATTAAAATCGATTTTTAAGTTTTGCAAAACACTTTCACTCCTAACTATCAAGAAGCTTTAATCCGTTATCAGGAAAAAATTAAAGCAGTTACCGCCGAAGAAATGGTACTTAATTTGGGTCCTCAACACCCAAGTACACACGGAGTTTTGCGTTTAGAACTAATAACCGATGGCGAAATTGTTAAAGAAGTAATTCCGCATTTAGGTTATTTGCATCGTTGTTTTGAGAAACATGGCGAGTCACTCAATTATGCTCAAATTATTCCATATACAGATCGTATGGATTATTTGGCTTCCATGAATAATAATCATGCTTTTGTAATGGGCGTTGAGCGGATGTTGGGTATAGAAAACGACATTCCAAAACGTGTAGAATACATTAGGGTTTTAGTTTGTGAACTTAACCGCATTGCTTCTCACTTAATTGCAATTGGCACTTACGGGATTGATATTGGTGCATTCACTCCTTTTCTTTGGTGTTTTAGAGACCGCGAACATATTATGAATATGTTAGAATGGGCTTCTGGAGCAAGAATGCTTTACAATTATATTTGGGTAGGCGGATTATTTTATGATATTCCAGTTGGTTTTGAAACGCGTTGTCAAGAATTTGTGGCTTATTTTAAGCCTAAGATGCAAGAGTTGAACGAACTTTTAACAGATAACCAAATATTTATTTCTCGCACTGCAAATATTGGAGTTTTACCCTTAGATGTCGCAATAAACTATGGCTGTTCTGGCCCAATGTTACGTGGATCAGGCTTAAAATATGATTTACGCCGTGTTGATGAATATTCAGTTTATCCAGAAATAGATTTTGAAATTCCTTTTGCCAAAGGCGAGATTGGCCAGGTTGGTGATTGTTGGAACCGTTATAAAGTTCGGATAGATGAAATTGAAGAATCATTAAAAATCATTGAGCAATGCACAGAAAAACTAACTAAAGAACATAAGCGCACTACTGAATTTGACCCAAGAGCGTTAGTTCCTAAAAAAACTGTCCCAAAAGCACAAGATTTTTATGTACGGGCAGAAAACCCAAAAGGTGAAATTGGTTTTTATTTTATTGCCGATGGTCGTTCTGACAAACCTTTCAGAATAAAAGCAAGAGGTCCAAGTTTTTGTAATCTTTCCGTTTTATCAGAAATCTCAAAAAGCGTGATGATTGCCGATTTAGTAGCGATAATTGGATCTTTGGATATTGTTTTGGGAGAAGTTGATAGATAATACTTTGAATTATTTTACTGTTCTGAATTTTTAACGTGGCTAAATTTCAATAATGCTACAAAAATTACACCTCCAAATAAATTACCTAAAGTGGCTAATAAAAGTGTTGTAATGTAAATACTAAATGTAATTTTTTCTGAGGAAATAAATCCTGCAAAAAGCTCAATATTTCCAACAATAGAATGGTGTAAACCTAAGAAACCAATCACAGTTGTTACTAATATTACCATTAATATCCTACTGATCGTTTCATTTACACTAGCTATTAACCAAGCTAATAAGCCCATCATCCAACCTGCAAAAATCCCACTTACTAAAATCACATGCCATTTATAATCAGTAAGCTTATGAGCAAGCTCATAAAAAGTATCAGGCTTAATTAATATCATCTCTTGACCTACAAAAACAGCTAAATAACTAAAAATACAGCCTCCTATAATATTACCGACATAAACAATAGCCCAAAGTATAAAAAGATTTTTGATGGTTTCGTCACCGTTTAAAACCGGAAAAATAGCTAATGTAGTATGTTCAGTAAATAGTTCTGATCTCCCAATTATAACAAATAAAAAGCCCAAAGGATAACAAAATGCAATTAATACATGCATAAAATTATCAGAATTACTTTCAGCAAACATAGAATAAGCTGCCGCCATTAAAAGCAAGCTAAAACCAACTTCTAAACCTGCAGAAAAAGAAGAAAGTAACAAACTAAATCTCGATCTACGGTGTTCATGTAAGCTTGTTTCTATTTGCTCATCAAGTATTTGAGTAATTTCTTTGGGTTGTTTGGATTCTTCTTTAGACATATAAATTATGAACCAAAAGAGATAGTAATTTGTTTAGTAATAAATAAAACAAATTTTGCATTGATTTTGATTTTATCCAGATTCAATCATTCCTTAACTAAAAACTCAATTACAAGCTTCTTCCAATTTCATAAATCCCTCCTACCCTTGCAATTCTCGAAACTAAACCCTATCTTTGCGCCCGATTTAACGATGTTGTTAAATCTTATAATTAATCATGAACCCATTCAATGAATTGGGGATCCGTGAAGATATTGTTAATGCGATAACTGAGTTAGGCTTCGAAAGTCCAACTCCAATACAGGAAGGTGCCATTCCGGTTTTGTTATCAGGCAGCAACGATTTTGTCGGATTAGCCCAGACAGGAACCGGAAAGACCGCCGCATTTGGTCTTCCACTTTTAGAACTAATAGACTACAAGAAAAATTTCCCTCAAGCTTTAATTCTTTGCCCAACCCGCGAACTTTGTTTGCAGATTAGCAACGACATTAAAAATTATGCAAAAAATTTACCAAATGCTAGTGTTGTAGCCGTTTACGGTGGTGCTAACATTGTTAACCAACTACGTGACATTAAGCGTGGTGTTCAAATTGTGGTTGCTACCCCAGGTAGGATGAAAGACATTTTGAA
>JBBRYE010000033.1:0-29796 GCA_038237895.1 Sphingobacteriales bacterium
AAAGAATAGCTAATTGAAATTAAGATATAAATGATTTTATTTGATGGAATATACAGAAACTGAAATAAAAGGATTGGTCCAAAAACTATCGCTTTTGAAAAAGGAAATTCAAAAAGTGATTGTTGGACAAGATGTTATTATAGAAGAAATGCTGATTGCTTTAATGGCTGGTGGGCATTGTTTATTGGAAGGCGTACCCGGTTTGGCTAAAACTTTAATGGTAAGAACACTTTCACAAGCTTTGCATCTATCTTTCAGAAGGATTCAGTTCACTCCAGATTTAATGCCTACAGATATTGTTGGAACAGAGATTTTAGAGGAAGATCATGTTACTGGAAAACGTTTTTTTAAGTTTAATAAAGGACCACTTTTCGCGAATATTGTGTTGGCAGATGAAATTAACCGGACGCCACCAAAAACACAGGCAGCTTTGTTAGAGGCGATGCAAGAATTTGAAGTCACTTATGGAGGGCAAACTTATCCTTTAGATAAGCCATTTTTTATTTTAGCTACACAAAATCCAATAGAACAAGCCGGAACTTATCCGCTGCCAGAAGCGCAATTAGATCGTTTTCTTTTGTATATAAAAATCGGATATCCTTCGCGAGAGGAAGAAGTAATGATTTTATCTAACACCACAGGTTCTAAAAAAGAAAAAGTGGAGGCAGTTATTAATGCAGAAGAGATACAAAAATTGCAAGCTTTGGTTCGTGAAGTTAGCATTAGTGATGAATTGATTACTTATGTCAGTAATTTAATTAGGGCTACCAGACCTGATACTACGACTATAAATTATGTTAAAGAATGGGTAAGATGGGGAGCTGGACCAAGAGCCGGTCAGGCTTTAATTTTAACTGCCAAAGCAAGGGCTTTGTTTTATGGAAGATACGCCGTAACAATGGAAGATTTACAAATCATGGCTTATCCCGTTTTAAGGCATAGGGTTTTAATGAATTTTAAAGCTGAAGCAGAAAATGTGAGTGCGGATAGAGTTACGGAAGAACTTTTAAAGATTGTATCGAGGGTTAAGGTTTAGTAGGTTTTAAGTTTTAGGTTTTAGGTTTTAGGTTTTAAGTTTTAGGTTTTAAGTTTTAGGTTATAAGTTTTTGGTTTTAAGTTTTAACTGCTAACCATCTAACAACCTAATCACCCAACAAACAAACTAACCATCTAACAAATTAACTACCCAACAAACAAACTAACCACCTAACAAACTAACCACCCAACAAACAAACTAACAACCTAACAAACAAACTAATCAACTAACCACCTAAATGACTTTATTAGATCCTAAAATATTAATGGCGATTAAAGAACTATCCTTGGCGGCGAAAACAACCATTGATGGCTTTATGAGTGGTATTAATAAAAGTACGATAAAGGGTTCTGGATTAGAATTTAGTCAGTACAGAAGTTACCAACCTGGCGATGATTTACGCTCTTTGGATTGGAAGATGTTTGCCAGATCTGATCGTTATTATATTCGTGAATCTGAGGTAGAAACTAATATTTCTATTCGCCTTTTGGTTGATGCAAGTGCATCTATGAATCATAGCGATGGTGATTTTAAGAAGATAGATTATGCCAGATATTTGGCTGCATCATTAGCGTATTTGGGAAATTTACAGGGTGATGCAATTGGTTTATATGTTTTTAAAGATGGTGGAATTTTTTCCATGTCGCCGAAGCAAGATTACCAACATTTGGCCAGGATGTTTTACCAATTAGAGCAAATTAAACCCGAAGGAAATTTCACCAAACCTATTCATTACAAGGAGTTATATGCTGGCAGCCAAAAAAGGGAATTGCTGATTTTTGTTACTGATTTATACCAAAAGAATAATGAAATATTTGATCTACTAGACACTCTGAACACATTAAAACATGAGGTCGTGGTGTTTCATCTGATGGCCAAAAATGAGTTGGAACTCAATTTTAAAGGTTATCATAGTTTTGAGGATTTAGAGACAGGTGAAACTTTACAAGTTGACCAATCAGCTGCTAGAAAAGCTTATGTTATTGCCTTAAATGAACACTTAGAAAAGATGAGAATTAACTTACTGGATAGAAATATTTATTATCGGATGTTGAGCACAGATCAACCTTTAGATCAAGCTTTAAGGGATTTTTTAAATCAAAGGAATAAGTCTAAAATCTAAAATTTTTAAAATGTTTTTTACTTACACTATCGGATTATTAGCTGCAGCAGGAATTATTGTTCCGCTAATTATCCATTTGTGGAATATAAAAAAAGGGAAAACATTAAAAATTGGAAGCGTTTTTTTATTAGGAGAAAGTGCCAAACAAAGCTCAAAGAGTTTTCAAATAAAAGAATGGCTATTATTTTTATTGAGGAGTTTACTGATTTTGATGATTGCTTTTTTGTTGGCAGAACCTTTTTTGAAAACTGAGAACTCGGAAAAGAATATAAAAGGTTGGATTCTTTTTAATGAGTCAAAATATGCTGATTTATCTTCAAAGCAAAAAGCAGAAATTAAGTTGTTAAGTGAGAATGGTTTTGAAATTCATGATTTTGATATTGGTTTCAATAAAATTGCTTTAGTAGATTCTCAGTCTTATTTTAACAAAAAAGCATCTAATATTCCACCATTTTCATTGATTAAACAGTTGAATTCTCAATTAGCTGGTGATTTTAAAACTATTGTTTATACAAATTTAAGTCAATCAAAATTTCAAGGTTCAATCCCGAAAGTTCATTTAGATTTAGAGATTAGAAACATCGATTTAAAAGACACTTTAAGTCAATCTGTAATTTATGCTTTTGTTGGTAAGCAAGACAGCATTAAAGTTTTGTGCATGAAAAGCAGTACATCGCAAACTACTTTTGAAACTGTTAACTATAGTGTAAATAATAAAAATTTAGCACTAAATATAGATAATGGAGAAAGTTTTATTCGATTTAAAAATCAAAAAAACTGGGTAAAAGTAATTAGTAAACCATTAAAAATTGAGGTTTATGCTGATGATAAACAGGATGCTGTTTATTTAAATTCGGCTTTAAAGGCAATTGCAGGTTTTACCAAAACGAATATCATTATTAATAATCCGCAACAGCCTTCATTAATTTCTAATGATGCAGATTGGATATTTTGGCTTTCTGAAAAACCATTTTATCAGCAAAATAAGTTAAATGAAACAACTAGGTTGTTTAGTTATGCAGTTGGGAAAGCAGAAAATATCAATAGCTTTTTAAAAACAGGACGAAATGAGAACACTAAAGTTTATAAAATAATTAAGCATAATTCATCTTTTGATGAAAACTTATGGACAAATGGTTTTGGAGATGAAATGCTATCTAAAAATAGGTTAGGAAAAAACACCAATTTTTTATTTTACAGTCGTTTAAACCTTAATTGGACAGATTTGGTTTGGAGTGAAAATTTCCCAAAGCTGCTAATGCCTATTTTATTTACTGAATCAAATTTCATGAATGAAAATTATGATGCGGATATTAATGATAAAAGAAATATAGCTAAAAATCAGCTATTAACTTTTGATGAGAAATCATTGAGTAAAACTAAAACCATTTCAAAAATTGATTATCCAATAGCGCCTTATTTTTGGATTGCTGCAATTCTTATTTTCTTTTTAGAAAGAATACTCACTTATCGTAAAAAAGCAAATGGATAAAATGAGCGAGAAAAACAATCAATGGATAGAAAACGAAAGGAAAAAATGGAGAATTTTTTCTTTGATTAATATATTGTTTTTGGCTATAAGCATAGGTTTGTTTTTTGGATTATTAGGAATCTTGATTTTAAATTTATCTATTTTAACCACCTTTATTGCAGTATTTATTGCTACTTTTTGCTATTTATTAATTTCTGATAAAAGCGTAAAACTTAGTGCAAATGATTTTTCTGTTCTGCTCAATCAAAACTTCCCACAGCTAGAAGATAGTTCTCAATTATTGATTATACGTAATACAGAACTCAATATTTTACAAAATTTACAGGCTAATAAAATAGAGTCCGTTTTGGAGGAAATTAAACCTTTAAAACTGCAATCAAAAAAGTTTAAAATCAGTTTGATGATTTTATTTGGTGTTTCTTTATGTGTAACACTAGCGCAAATTTTTCCCTTCAAAAAACAAGTAATAGCAAGCGAATCATTACCAAAAGTATCGCAAGTGAGTAAAGCGAAAGATGTTATTTTACCTCAAATATCATCTGTAACCGTAAAAATAAATGCACCAACCTATACACAACTTAATATTGTGGCGCAAAGGCAGTTTTCACTAAAGGTGGTAGAAAATGCGCAAGTTAACTGGAAGATAAAAACCACAACTGCAGCAAAAAAAATCGAATTTGTTTTTAACGAAAAAGTATTCATCGGCTTAAAGCCGAATAAAGATTTTACACTTTGGGAAACCACCAAAATATTAAATCAATCTGGTTTTTATCAAGTTTTGGTAGATGGAAAAAAATCAGAATTGTATCAAATTGAAATCATTAAAGATTTGCCTGTTGTTATAAAAATCTCAAATCCTCAACAACAAACAGTTATTGATATCGGTATGCCTTACCAAATAAACATCAAAGCTTTATTAAAAGATGATTATGGTATTTCAGAGGCGTTTATCAATGCTACAACAGCATCAGGAAAAGGAGAAGGAGTGAGCTTTAAAGAACGCAAAATCAGTTTCGAACAAAAAATAGGAGGTAGGCAACTCAATTTAAGTAAAACTATTAATCTTAAATCTTTAGATATGAAAGCGGGCGATGAGCTTTATTTTTACATCAAGGCAAAAGATAATCATGGACAAGAAAGTAAGTCGGATGTGTATATAGTTTCCATAACTGATACCACCGAACTGATGAGTATGAACGGAATGTTAGGCGGGGTAAATTTAGTTCCAGAGTACTTTAGAAGTCAGCGCCAAATCATTATCGATACAGAAAAATTGTTAAAAGAACAGCAAACCATTACGCCAGAAGAATTTAAAAACAGGAGCAATAATTTGGGTATTGATCAAAAATTACTTCGTTTAAGATATGGCAAATTTTTAGGTGAGGAGAATGAAAATCAAATAGGCGCAACAGCAGAAGGAGATGAGCATAGTGATGATGATGGACATGGTCACGGAAATAGTGAAGAGAAAAAATTTGGTGATGTTAGCGAAATAATGGATAAATACTCGCATAAACATGATAATGCGGAAGATGCCACTTTTTTTGAGCCTGAACAAAAATCTAAATTAAAAGCTACCTTAACAGAAATGTGGAATTCTGAGTTGCGCCTTAGAACCTATAAACCACAAGAAGCCTTGCCTTTTGAATATAAAGCTTTACGCTTATTGAAAGATTTACAGCAAAGTTCTAGAGCTTATGTTGCCAAAACAACTGTAAAAACCTCCCCTCTTAAATTAGAGAAAAGATTAACAGGCGAATTGGATAAAGTTATTACTCCACAAAACCAAAAGAATTTTGATGGAAATAGCCAAAAACAGAAAGATTTAAAAGGTAGTGTTTCTATTCTAGAGCAATTAAAACAAAATAGAAATTTGGCTTTCGCCGATAAAAAGACGCTGATTAACACAAGGATTTATTTAGTTGATGCTGCTTCCAGGCAGCCTAATCTTTATTTAAATTCATTAAAGATTCTAAGTAAAATTAATGAAGGTGCTAGCTATAGTTCTAATGATATTTCTACGGTTCAAAAAGCATTATTTAGTCTGTTAGAAAATGATGTTTATTTGCCAAAGGCGAGTTTGGAGAGTGGAAATTCTGCATTGGGAAAAGCGTATTTACAAAACTTAAAATCTAAACAATAATGGAAGAATTTAAGTTGATTTCCTTAATTCTAAGTGTTTTTTTATTGGCATTCTTAATTTTTAAAGAAGCTAAAAGGAAAAATAAAAATTGGTTAATTTTAAGATTGATTGCTTCGGTTATTGCCGTTGGATCTCTGTTTTTTTTGATTTATCCGATGAAATATGAAGTTTCTAAATCGGTAAAAAAAGAAGAATTTTATTTACTTACCAAAGGAGCAAACCTTGATAGCGTTTCTAAATCAAATGCTCAACTTTTTACTTTAGATTCTGGGATTTATCAAAACAACTCAAAAAATAAAATAAAATTCCTTCCAGATTTATCTTATTATTTATCAGAACATCCAGAAATTAAAACCATCAATTTATACGGCGAAGGTTTAGAAAATTCGGACCTTAAAAGTCTAATTAACTATAAAATCAATTATAAACCAATAGAAAATATTAACAAAATTAAAAATTGCAACTGGCAAAAAACCATTACTAATACAGATGATTTAGTTGTGGAAGGGAAATACAAAAACGATTCTGATAAACCAGTCAACGTGGTTTTAAATGGTTTGGGAACTAATTTAGATTCTGTAAGTATCAAAGCGAATGAAGAAGCTAATTTCTCATTAAAAGGAAAAACAAACCAATTAGGATATTTTACTTATCATATAGAAGCAATTCAAAATAAAGATACTTTAGCTTATGAGGCTGTACCTTTTGAGGTAATAGAAAAACAGCCGGTTAACGTTTTGATTTTGGCTTCTACGCCTGATTTTGAATATAAGTTTTTGAAGAACTGGCTGTATCAAAATAATTATTCTTTGGCTTTGCGGACAAGAATTAGCAAAGAAAAATTCAGCTCAGATTTTTTGAATTTACCAACCGTTAATATTAATAATTTAAATAAAAATCTGTTACAAAAATTTGATCTGATTATTGCAGATGATGCAGAGTTGGCCAATTTAAGCAGTCAAGAAAATAATGTCCTTAACTCTCAAATTGATGAAGGTTTAGGATTATTAGTCAGAATTGGTGATGAGAAACCAACATCAAATTATGCTGCTGGTTTTTCTGTGAACAGTTTAGCTGTAAAACAAGCTCAGGGATTTAGTTTTAAAATGATTAATGATGAAGATAAAACATCTCCGTTAATCATAGAAAATCCAGTTCAATTAAATTCCATATTAACACATCAACCTTTAGTTTTAGATGATAAAGGAAAAATTTATACAGATAGTAAAGTTTTAGATGTTGGAAAAATAGCGATGACATCCATTTCAAATAGTTATCAATGGGCTATAAAAGGAAACCAAAAAGATTTCGCCAAATATTGGTCGGAGATAATTAGTAACACCATTAAAAAGGTTGATTTAAAGAAAGAGGTTTTATTGAAAGATGCATTTCCTAAAATTTATGATAAAGCGGTTTTGATTTATAAGGGTAGTAACGACAATAAAATTCCTAAAATCAGTGTAGAAGGTATTGCAATCAGTCCCATCCAAAATCAAAATTTTTCAAATGAATGGGCTGCACCATTTTGGCCGTCAAAATTAGGATGGAATAAAGTTGATGTTAGCGGTTTAATAAAACAAGTATATATTTTTGATAAAAAAAGTTGGCTAGCAGCAAATCAAATAGAAAAAATAGGTAATACCTTAAATTTCATCAAAAACAATCAAATACATTCCCCAAAGTCTGAAATCATTACAGAAAAACAAATTAAAGAAGTGACAAAGTGGTTATTCTTTGTTCTTTTTTTATTGAGCTGTGGCTTTTTATGGTTCGAATCAAAAATATCAGATTAAAATCTTCCTTCAACGTTAATGTTTCTATAAATTATTCTTTTGAAACATAATTCTTACAAAGCAATTAAACATTCAGACAAAAAATACTTAGATTGTGTTTTAAAACTAAAACCATAATCTAGGAGGAATCTAATGAAGAGAAAAGACTTTTTATACTTAACTGGGATGGGTATGGGAACTTTAATGTTGCCCAATTTATCTGCTTTTGGAAATCCGATTGATCCTTTACAAGCTTTGGATGGCGTAGATGTAAGGCTAAAAAAACAGCTTGCAGATATTGCTTTAAACGCTGCAAAATCTAAAGGAGCAACCTATGCAGATGTACGTATTGGAAGATACCTGAACCAATTTGTTGCAACTAGAGAAAAAAGAGTGCAAGGAGTTGCTAACACAGAATCTTACGGAATTGGGGTAAGAGTTATTGCTAACGGATGTTGGGGTTTTGCTGCTACAAACAGTATGAGTACCGATGCCATTGCAAAAGCAGCCGAACAAGCAGTTGCCGTTGCAAAAGCAAACTCTAAAATTCAAGGAGAACCAGTACAACTTGCTCCACAAAAAGGATTTGGCGAAGTAAGTTGGAAAGCTCCAATTGAAATCAACACATTTGAAGTTCCTATTAAAGAAAAAGTTGATTTGTTATTGAAAGTCAATGATATAGCTTTGCAAAACGGCGCAACCTATGTAAACTCTGTGATGTTTGCCGTTAATGAACAAAAGTACTTTGCTTCAACAGATGGTTCTTATATAGATCAAGATATCCACCGTATTTACCCAACTTTTGGGGTCACAAAAATTGATAAGGCTTCTGGCAAATTCCAAACTCGCTCTTCATTAAGTTCTCCAATGGGAATGGGTTATGAGTATTTAAATGCATCTCCAGAAGATAAAGTAGAAGGCGTGATTACCCGTTATAAAAACAGGTACGATATGCTGGAAGATGTAAAATTTGCAGCTCAAAACGCAACCGAAAAGGTAACAGCAAAATCTGTAGAGCCAGGAAAATATGATCTGGTTTTAGATCCATCACATTTATGGTTAACTATTCATGAATCTGTTGGGCATCCTACAGAATTAGATCGTGTTTTGGGTTATGAAGCCAATTATGCCGGTACAAGTTTCTTAACTTTAGATAAATGGAAATCCAAGAAATTCAAATTTGGTAGCGATAAAGTAAATATTGTTGCTGATAAAACTCAGAAAGGCTCATTAGGTGCAGTAGGATATGATGATGAAGGTGTAAAATGTGGTAAGTGGGATATTATTAAGGATGGAGTTTTAGTAAATTATCAAGCAATAAGAGATCAAGCGCATATCATCGGTTTAGATGCTTCTCAAGGTTGTTGCTATTCTCAAGGTTGGGATGATGTTCAATTTCAGCGTATGCCGAATATTTCTCTGCAACCCGGTAAAGAAAAGTTGAGTGTAGGTGACATGATCAAAAATGTAGAAAAAGGAATTTATATTGTGGGTAACGGTAGTTTTTCTATTGATCAGCAACGTTACAATTTCCAGTTTGGCGGACAGTTATTTTACGAAATCAAGAACGGGAAAATTGTAGGCATGTTAAACGATGTAGCTTATCAAGCAAACACCCAAGAATTCTGGAATTCATGTACTGCAGTTTGTGATGAAAGCGATTATCGTTTAGGAGGTTCTTTTAATGATGGAAAAGGCCAGCCTTCACAAAGCAGTGCCGTTTCTCATGGAAGCTCAACCACAAGATTTAACGGCGTAAACGTGATTAACACAGCAAGAAAAATTGGATAAATAATTAAGTAATAAGTAATAGGTTTTAAGTAATAAGTTTATTGTAATACTTAAGACCTACCACTTATAACCTACAAACCTAAAACCCAACAAAATGGCAATTTTAACAAAACAACAAGCCCAAGATATATTAAAAAAAGTCCTTAGCTATTCTAAGTCAGACTCTTGCGAAATTAGTTTAAGAGGGTCTGACGGAGGTAACATCAGGTACGCCCGTAATGCAGTTTCTACAGCAGGGCAAATCAGCACCATGAATTTATCTGTAAGTGCAACATTCGGAAAAAAGACAGGTTCTGCAAGTATCAATGAATTTGACGATGCTTCTTTAGAAAAAGTGGTAAAAAGGGCAGAGGAGCTAGCCATGTTAGCTCCAGAAAACCCAGAGTTTATGCCCTTATTAGGCCCTCAGGAATTTCCAGTCTCCCCAACATTCAACTCAAAAACTGCTGCAATAACTCCAGATACCAGGGCAGAAATGGTTGGTCAGAGTTTAAAAGTAATTAAGGATGGAAAATTAGAAGGAGCGGGGTTTTTAGAAAACTCAACAAGCTTTAACGCTATCATGAATTCTAAAGGATTGTTTGCTTACAATACAGATACTAATGTTTCTTTTTCAGTAACGGTAAGAAATCAGGAAGGTACTGGCTCAGGTTATGTGAGCCAAAGTTTCAATAATCTGGATAAAATGGATACGCTGGCTTTAAGCAAAATAGCTGCTAGCAAAGCAAATGGTTCTGCTGCTGCAAAAGCAATAGAGCCAGGAAAATACACCGTTATTTTAGAGCCATTAGCAGCTTCAGACATTATAGAAAATATGTTTAGAGGTTTTGATGCCCGTAGTGCCGATGAAGGAAGAAGCTTTATGAGCAAGAAAGGGGGCGGAACTCGTTTAGGAGAGCAATTATTCTCTGAAAATGTAAACATCTACTCAGACCCAATGAATCCTGATTTACCTTCTGCCACATGGAATGGTGATGGACAATTACTAAAGAAAACAAAATGGGTTGAAAACGGAGTGGTAAAAAACTTGGCTTATTCAAGATATTGGGCAGAACAAAAAGGAGTGGAACCAATTCCTTTCGGAAGAAGTTTTGTGATGGAAGGTGGTACACAATCATTAGAAGAATTAATTAAAGGCACAGAAAAAGGAATTTTGGTTACCCGTTTTTGGTATATCCGTTCTGTAGATCCTCAAACTTTATTATTGACAGGTTTAACCCGTGATGGTACTTTTTACATAGAAAACGGCGAAATTAAATTCCCAGTGAAAAACTTCCGTTTTAACGAAAGTCCAGTAATTATGCTGAACAATGTAGAAGCTTTAGGTAAACCTGTAAGAAGTGGGAATGTAATAATTCCTCCGATGAAAATCAGAGATTTTACTTTCACTTCATTGTCTGACGCGGTTTAAGGTTGATATTGTGATTTGACAGTTTGGCTGTCAAATCACAGTTTTAATTTACCTTTTAATTACTTATATTAGATTATCAAATAAATATTTCAATCATGATAAAGGGAACTATTTTTCCGAAAAATAATGAGGATTTAACGATTAGACTTCCAAATAAATATCTAAATAAAGAGGTTGAATTTATTGTTTATGTAAAAGAAGACATAGAAATCAAAGAATCAGATATTGAGGAGGTTAATGATTTAGATAATAAACCATACATCGAACGACTTTCTATTGCATCATTTAATGATATTTGGGAAACTTCAGAAAACGAACATTGGGATAAATTTTTAGCATCAAAAATTTAAATGTACAACCAAGGAGATATTGTAATTGTAAATTATCCTTTTTCTGATGACTTTAAAAAGTCGAAGTTAAGACCTGCCATTGTAATTTCAAATCAAATTTCAAATAGTCTAGATAATGATTTACTAATATGTCCTATTACAACTTCGATAAGAGAATCAGCTTTTTCTTTCTTTATTAATGAAAATGATATTACGGATCCATTACCTAGAAATAGTGAAATCCGTTGTAATAAAATTGCAACCATCAGAGCTACACTGATAATAAACAAAATTTCATCTATAAAATCAAACGCATTAAATAAGGTATTGTTAATAATTCAAGGCGTTTTTAATCCACAAAATTGAAAAGAAGAAACTTTTTATATTTAACAGGAGTTGGTGCCGGAGCTGTCCTGATGCCAAACCTTTCCGTTTTTGGAAATCCAATCTCGATTGAAGAAGCTTTAACTCCAGTTGATGCGGCTTTAAAGAAAAAAATGGCAGATATCGCATTGAACAAAGCGAAATCTTTAGGCGCAACTTATACCGATGTGCGTATTGGAAGATATTTGAACCAAGTGGTGTCCACACGTGAAACCCGGGTACAAAATATTGCCAATACAGAATCTTACGGAATGGGAATCCGTGTAATTGCCAATGGCTGTTGGGGTTTTGCGGCTACCAATTTATTGGATGACGCCAGTATTGCCAAAGCCGCAGAATTAGCGGTTGCCATTGCCAAAGGAAATTCAAAATTGTCTACCGAGCCTGTTCAGCTTGCGCCACAAAAAGGTTATGGCGAAGTAAGCTGGAAAACGCCTATTGAGAAAAATGCTTTCGAAGTTCCTATCAAAGAAAAAGTAGATTTATTATTGGGCGTAAATGCTGCTGCCATGGCTACGGGAGCCAAATTTGTAAACTCAAATGTATTTGTGGTAAACGAGCAGAAATACTTTGCGTCTTCGGATGGTTCTTATATCGACCAGGATATACATCGCATCTGGCCTACATTCACGGTGACTAAAGTAGATGCCAAAGGAGGGAAATTTGAAACTCGTGATGCGTTAAGTGCGCCTATGGGAATGGGTTATGAATATTTGATTCCGAAAGAAGAAGAGAAAATAAAAGGTGGCTCCGTAACGATGTACAAGAAACGTTACGACATTTTAGAAGATGTGAAAGAAGCGGCTAAACATGTTGAGGAAAAATTGAAAGCAAAGCCAGTTGAACCCGGAAAGTATGATTTGATTTTAGATCCAACCCATCTTTTCTTAACCATTCATGAATCTGTTGGGCACCCCACAGAGCTGGATCGGGTTTTAGGTTATGAAGCCAATTATGCAGGTACTAGCTTCCTTACTTTGGATAAATGGGAAAGTAAGAAATTTAATTTCGGTAGTGCTGAGGTGAATATTTTGGCGGATAAATTACAGGCCGGTTCTTTAGGTGCCGTAGGTTATGATGATGAAGGAGTGAAATGTGGGCAATGGGATATCATTAAAGATGGGATTTTGGTGAATTACCAAACCATCAGAGACCAGGCGCATATTTTAGGTTTAAAAGCTTCGCAAGGTTGCTGCTATGCCGATAGTTGGGACAGTGTTCAGTTCCAGAGAATGCCAAATGTTTCTTTAAAAGCCGGTACAAAACCCATGACAGCTGCCGAAATGGTAAAAGGAGTAAAAAAAGGGATTTACATGTTTGGTCGTAATTCTTACTCTATCGATCAGCAGCGATATAATTTCCAGTTTAGCGCCCAGCTAGCTTATGAAGTAAAAGACGGCGAGATTATAGGCATGTTAAAAGATGCTGCTTACCAAGCCAATACCCAGGAATTCTGGAACTCTTGCGTACAACGTTGCGATGAAAAAGATTTCCGTTTGGGAGGTACTTTCCGTGATGGAAAAGGGCAACCTAGTCAGGTGAGTGCGGTTTCGCATGGTTCTTCAACTACCAGATTTAATGGAGTAAATGTGATTAATACGGGTAGGAAGATCGGGTAAAATAATTAGGAGGGCGTTTTAACACGCTCTACGCTATATCTTCATGCCCGCCAGCTGGCGGACATAAAGGATGCCGCTTCAATCGTTAACGCGGAAACTTTTTGGAGCTTAAGTTAAATTTTGTTTGTGTATTTAGGTTTTATGAAATTTGATTATTAAGTTTATATAATCTCACTTTGATTAATAAATCTCTCTCATGTCAAAAAATGTAAAACTCGAGGTTAAAAAACTAACTTTAGATTTAAAAAATTTTAGAACCCTCCCGCAAAAAAACGAGTTGGATGCAATTAATGCGATGATTTCTATTTCTCCTGATAGATTTTTCGCAGTTCTAGATAGTATTCTTGATGAAGGTTACGCCCCTACTGAAAATATTATAGTTTTAGAGGAGAATTCAAAAAATGTGGTTAAAGAAGGAAATCGCCGGATTGCGTGTCTAAAAATAATTCATGGTGAATATTCTTTATCTGAATTTAACATCCCTAAAGTCTTAACGGATAAAATCACTTCTTTGCTACCATTATGGAAGAAAGAAAATTCAACTGTACCTTGTATTGTCTATTCAAAGGCAGAAGAGGACAAAGCTGATCGTGTAGTTTCATTAACACATGGAAAAGGTGAAAAAGCAAATCGAGAAAAATGGAGTTCTGTTGCGACAGCAAGGCATAATCGGGATGCAAAAGGAACAGCCGAACCTGCATTAGATTTATTAGAAAATTATTTACTTTCAGGAAATAATTTAACAAATCAACAGAAGGAAAGATGGTCTGGTGATTATCCAATTACTGTTCTACATGAGGCTATTAGATTGATATATCAGAGATTAGGCTATTCTACAATTGCAGATTTAATTAATGACTATCCTAAAGTCAAAAACATCAATAATATTGAGGAAATGCTGAGAGATATTGGTCTGGAGTTATTGCAATTTAAGACAATTAGAGATACCCATACTGACTTTGGGTTGTTGTACGGAGTTGCACCCATTGTTGTGCCAACACCACCTGTGCCTCCAACACCACCTGTGCCTCTAACACCACCGCCGGCTCCACCCGCACCAACGCCGGCACTTATAACGCTACCTGTGCCTGCAACGGCGTCAATTGGAACTGGTAATGGGAACCCTAATCCAAACCCTGCAACCATTCCTCCTGCAACACCACCACCGCCAGCTTTTGCTATTAATGACCCTCGCAGGGTTACTGTAATGTTAAAAAAGTTTGCTCCTAGCGGTAATCGCGATAAAATAGTTACTCTTAAGGATGAAATTTTAAACTTAAATATTAAAAAAAATCCAATCGCTTTTTGTTTTTTACTAAGAAGTATGTTTGAAATTTCAGCAAAGGCATATTGTTCTGATAATATTTTACCAACAACCAAAACGACTAAGAATGGACAACAAGATAAATCACTTCTTGAACTTTTAAAGGAGGTTACTAAACACCTAACAAATAATAATGCAAACAAACCTATAGTAAAAGTCTTACATGGAGCACTTACTGAATTATCAAAGTCAACAGGGATTTTATCTGTAACATCTATGAATAATTTAGTCCATAATCCTTCGTTTTCCGTTGTACCTTCCGATATTTGCACTATGTTTGGAAATGTCTATCCACTTTTAGAATATATGAACTGATATGAGTCAATTTAAAACACCTTTACGCTATCCTGGCGGAAAACAGAGATTGACCCCCTTTATTCATGAGCTATTATTAGAAAACCAAATTACTGGTCATTATTGCGAGCCTTATGCAGGTGGAGCTGGCGTTGCGATGGAATTGCTTTTAACCAAAAAAGTTAATCATGTACATTTAAATGATAGTGACTTCGGTATCTATGCTTTTTGGTATTCAGTTTTAAATTTTACTGAAGATTTTTGTAGGCTAATAACCAATGCATCACTGACAGTAGAAGAATGGAGAAAAAGACAGGTAATAGTTCGACTTGGTAATAGAGAAGACATACTTGAACTTGGTTTTAGCATATTCTATTTAAATAGGTGTAATCGATCTGGAGTTTTATCAGCAGGAGTTATTGGTGGTCTTAATCAAAATGGAAATTACAAAATGGATGCTCGATTTTCAAGGAATGATTTAATTCGTAGAATTGAAACTATTTCTATTTTTAAGGATAATATTACTATTACGAATTTTGATGCTGAAACTTATATCGAAAATTATATACCAAACCTACCATTAAATACTTTAATATATCTTGACCCACCCTATTATGAAAAAGGAAGTCAGCTATATTTAAACGCTTACAAAAAAGATGACCATAAAAGAATTGCCAGAGTTATCCAAAACTTAACATCACATAAATGGATACTTTCGTATGATGGAGTGCAAGATATCGTAGATTTATATAAGAATAAAAGGCATTTTCTTTATGATCTACAATATACTGCTGCAAAAGTATATAAGGGGAAAGAGATTTTTATATTTAGCGATGAGGTTGCACTACCTCAGAAATGCTCTTTAAAACATATTGCTGAGGGCATTAAACAATTAGTTTATTAGTTTTCCCAAATTAGCTTGTGTGTTTTAAAGGTTAACTGAAAACTAAATATGAAAATCAATACACTTTCCTGCAATTAAAACCAGATATCAAGTTAATTCAAGTTTTTTGAAATTAGATAACAATGAGCCTAAATGAAAATAATCTAGCTTAATTATTATCTATTGTTTTTCTACTATTCAAATATTGGTCAATTAAATCATTTATATTCTGTTTTGCAATATCATCCATTCTACTTGTTACATAAACAAATTCTTCATTAACCATAGCACTGTATTTAAGTTTTTTACCATCTTTCTCTATTTCTTTCAATAGCGCATTAAAAAATTTCACACCAATGTTTTTCATCAAAATGGCATCAGAATGATTCAACCCTAGCAGCACTGTCATAGCATTATTCCCGAATTCATTCTGAATCCTTTCTATTTCTTTCAATTGTTCCTTAAAATCCATTCGCAAAAATAGTAGTAAATATTCCTAATTCATCTTAAACTGATTTTGTGAACCAAAAGATTACTGAAACTTAAAATGAAAATAAGGACTTCATTCAGTATAAATTAAGAAAAACTAGCACATCCTAATTCAAGTTTATAACCCTTACCACGAATCACCACAATGTTGACACTAGAATCCAATTCCAATTTTTTTCTCAGTTTTGATATAAACATATCCAAGCTGCGTCCTACAATTACACCTTCATCTTCCCAAATTTCTTTTTGTAATCGGCTCCGTTCTATGGTCTTATTTGGAGATTGTGCGAAAATGAGCAATAAACGAGATTCAGTTCCGGTCAATTCTATTGTTTCTCCATTTATATTCAGCTTTCTATTCTTTACATCAAATAACACCTTTCCTAAAGTGAATATATCGGTATCTTGATTTTGAGGTAAGGTTTTTTTTGGTTTGGCCACTCTAAAAAATATAAACCCAATAAATGCTAAAATTGGCAAGCTGCCCAAAAGAAAACCATTTTTTACAATAGTGATGCCTGATGCTTTAAATTTAATATTAATTAGGTAACATGCTGTGGGTTGCGTTCTTCCTACACAGGCAATAATATCATCTTTAATATTTTGGGATATTGCAAAACCATAAGTTATACTGCCATTGGCACAGTTCATTACATTAACTACATAATCACTAGCAAACGGATCATGGGCCAACAAACGGCTGGTTGTATTTACCAGAGAATCCGATTGAAAAGTAAGCTCATTCTCAAAAGTGATCTGGTATTCATTTTCCGATATTTTCTTAATCGGAAGCACTCTAGATGTACTGTCTCCAGCTTGTAAGAGTATTTCATGTCCTATTCTGCGAAGCAAAACCTCTCTTCTGGCTATGTCAAAATCGTAACTGTCAAAACTAATGAAAGCCGCACAGGTTACCACAATGGATAAAAGCAAAATGGAACCAAAAAGGTATTTGCGTTTCCCTGAAAGTAAATTTAGGCTAACATCCATAAAGTCAATATTTTATTTACAAAGTTTACATTTTTATTTACAATCCAAACTCATCAAGCCGAAAAATATTAAAGTAGGTTTGCTTCATCAATTTTGATAGGACAACGCACAATCTGATAAGTCCGCTAATTTACTAAACCATAGGTTTTAATTTAAACTAAAAAAAATGAAAAGATTATTAGTGTTTGTTCCGGCCATCCTCTTATTAATGTTTGTACTCAATTCATTCGTACCTAAAGAAAAGGAATCAGTGAAGAAAATAAAGTCGGAGCCTGTAAATATTGTTTTAAAATCTACTGATGGCGGACAAACATGGCAGGACTTTAAACAAGTGCTACCTGAAATTAAACAATATAGTGCCGTAAAGGGAGATGGCGTAATCATTTCGACAAGTCAAGAAGGTATCAAGCGTTCTACAGATAATGGTGAACACTGGCAATTAGTAATCAGTGAGGGTGGGGTTGGTATAACCGTTGAACGTATAGAAGGTGGATTTGCCGCAATATCGTATAATACAACAACAAAATCCAGAAGGATACGCATTTCATTGGATAAAGGAGAAACCTGGCAAGCTATAGATGAGGGGCTTCGTCCTTCTCAGTTAATTTCATCCATCAAGCAAGTAGGCAAGTATTTAATATGTGGTCATCCTGATGGAATATTCCGCTCAGCAGATCAAGGTAAAACTTGGAATAGGGTTCTTCGCGGTGTGAATAACAATGAGTTTTTGTTTGATATATACAAATGGAATTCTCCTTTCCAAGAACCAAAATATGTATTTAGGGTATACGAGTCAGAAAATATATTGTATGCAACTGCAGTGCCTGGTGGTTGCTAAAAGTAGAATATGACGTGAGATTTTCTTAGCTTAACGATAGGAGCGGATACCGGCCTCAGCGCCTAAGGCCTTGTGGCGTATGAGTGGATAGCGTGACCTTATCTTATTTTCAGAAGCTAAGGGAAGCCCCTCAAATTAATTTCTTAAACTATTGGATTATATAGATATTAAATCAGAGCAATTAGCATTTGCGAGAATCTCTGAAATCTGCGGGGAAATGTTTTTAAAATAGAACCTAATATTCCTAATAAATACTTTAAATATCAGTTAGTTAAAATTTATTATCATCATTTATTTTTTCTACATTTAATATTTAGTAACCTCTAAATCTTAACATATTGAAACGTAGAAACTTTATTTATTTAACCGGGGTTGGAGCAGCAGCTGCAATGATGCCCTCCATACCCGTCTGGGGAAATGAGATCTCTCCAGAAGCAGCTTTAGAATACGTTGATCCTGCTGTCAAAAAAATGATTGCAGATGTCGCATTAAACGCTGCTAAATCAAAAGGAGCAACCTATACGGATGTTCGTATCGGAAGATACCTAAATCAATTTGTAGTAACCCGAGAAGACAAAGTTCAGAATATTGTTAATACTGAATCTTATGGAGTTGGGATTAGGGTAATTGCAAATGGAAGTTGGGGTTTTGCTGCAACCGATAAAATGGATAATGATAGCATCGCTAAAGCTGCCCAATTAGCAGTTTCCATTGCTAAAGAAAACTCCAGATTATTAACTGAACCTGTTCAATTGGCTCCCCAAAAAGGTTATGGTGAAGTCAGTTGGAAAGCGCCAATAGAAAAAAATGCTTTTGAGGTTCCGGTAAAAGAAAAAGTTGATCTTTTGCTTTCTGTAAATGATGCGGCTATGAAAGGCGGTGCAGATTATGTAAATTCTATCTTATTTTTGGTAAATGAGCAAAAATATTTCGCTTCAACGGATGGTTCTTATATAGATCAAGATATTCATCGCATTTGGCCTACATTTTTTATTACTAAAATCAATAAAGAAACAGGAAAATTTGAAACCAGAAATGCTTTGAGCGCCCCAACCGGAATGGGATATGAATATTTAGATGCCAAACCCGAGCATAAAATAAAAACTGCTGCCGGAACTTTATATAAAGGAAGGTATGATATGCTGGAAGATGCTAAGCAAGCCGCTGTACAAGTTGGTGATAAATTAAAAGCAAAAACAGTAGAACCTGGTAAATATGACTTGGTGTTAGATCCATCACATTTATGGCTAACTATTCATGAATCAACTGGCCATCCGACAGAATTAGATCGTGTTTTAGGTTATGAAGCAAATTTTGCAGGTACCAGTTTCTTAACGTTGGATAAATGGGAATCTAAAAAATTCAACTATGGAAATAAATTGGTGAATATTAAAGCTGATAAAACCCAGGTTGGTTCTTTAGGTGCAGTTGGTTATGATGATGAAGGTGTGAAATGTGGTGAATGGGATGTGGTTAAAGATGGTGTTTTGGTTAATTATCAGGCCATAAGAGATCAGGCTCATATTTTAGGATTGAAAGCATCACAAGGATGTTGTTACGCCGATAATTGGAGTAGTGTGCAATTTCAAAGGATGGCAAATATTTCTTTACAACCAGGAAAAACTCCTTTAAATGTTGATGATATGATTAAAAATGTTGCAAAAGGAATTTATATTATTGGCGATGGTTCTTTCTCTATTGACCAGCAACGTTACAATTTTCAGTTTGGTGGACAATTATTCTATGAAATTAAAGATGGAAAAATTGTTGGAATGCTTAAAGATGTAGCTTATCAAGCTAATACCCAAGAGTTTTGGAATTCTTGTGGAGCAATTTGTGACGCTAATGATTATAGATTAGGAGGTTCTTTCTTTGATGGAAAAGGACAGCCATCTCAATCAAGTGCGGTTTCACATGGATCATCAACAACCAGATTTAATGGCGTAAATGTGATCAATACAGCAAGGAAAATTTAATTTAAAATAAGTTGTAAGTAATAGGTTATAGGTTTTAAGTTGAAACTAACTAAGCCTTTAACCTAAAACTTATTACCTAAAACTTCAAACTCAAAAAAGATGGCAATATTAAATAAAGAAGAGGCTAAAGCATTATTACAAAAAGTGCTGAGCTATTCAAAAGCAGATGAATGTGAAATTAATTTGAGTGGCAACGATGGTGGAAACATTCGTTATGCCAGAAATTCAGTTTCAACTAGCGGTGGTATAAGTCAGTCTTCATTGGTCGTTTCCTCTGCATTTGGCAAAAAATTAGGTGTAGCAACTATTAACGAATTTGATGAGGAGTCTCTCAAAAAAGTAGTTAAAAGATCAGAAGAATTAGCGCAATTGGCTCCAGAAAATCCTGAATATATGCCTTTGTTGGGGCCTCAAACCTATGGACCAGATACACCAACATTTTCTGATGTTACCGCAAGTTTAACTCCTAAAGAAAGGGCAGATGCAGTTGCGCAGAGCCTTAAGGTTTCTAAAGACAACAGCTTAAATGCCGCAGGATTTTTAGAAGATAGCAAAGGCTACTCGGCAATGTTAAATAGCAAAGGATTATTTGCTTACAACAAATCAACTAACGTAGCATTTAATGTTACCATGAGAACCAATGATGGTAAAGGTTCTGGTTATGCAACCCGAGGTTATAATGATTTTTCTAAACTCGATACAAAAAAAGACACTACCGTTGCTGCAAAAAAAGCGACAATGTCTGCCACTGCAAAAGCTATTGAGCCAGGAAAATACACCGTAATTTTAGAACCAACTGCAGTTGCCGTAATGCTAGAAAATATTTTTGGAGCATTAGATGCCAGACAGGCAGATGAGGGTAGAAGCTTTATGAGTAAAGCAGGTGGTAAAACAAAAATTGGCGAACAAATGATGGACCCTAAAGTTAATATTTACTCGGATCCATACAGTAAAGATTTACCAACAGGCACTTGGAGCGGGGACGGAAGGCCGCAAGAAAAAATTAATTGGATAGAGAAGGGCGTAGTAAAAAATTTATACAGCTCTAGGTATTGGGCTCAAAAAACTGGTATCAAGGCAATTCCACAACCTGATGGAGCCATAATGCAAGGTGGCACTAAAACTTTAGAACAATTAATTAAAGAAACAGAAAAAGGAATTTTAGTTACCAGACTTTGGTATATCAGACAAGTTGATCCTCAAACATTATTGCTTACAGGTTTAACTAGAGATGGTACTTTTTACATAGAAAACGGAGAGATTAAATTTCCAGTTAAAAATTTTCGCTTCAATGAAAGCCCTATCATCATGTTAAATAATTTGGAAGATATGGGTATTTCAGAACGTACGGTAAGTGCAGAGTCTAATATTAATTATTTATTGCCTCCTTTAAAAATCAGAGATTTTACTTTTACATCTTTATCTGATGCGGTGTAACTTTTAAAATGTATTATTTATTTTAATTAGAGCAGAGCTTACACTCTGCTTTTTTATAATTTAAATTCTAAGATATCTGCAGGTTGACATTCTAAAATCTCACAAATTTTTTCTAAGGTAGAAAAACGGATGGCCTTTGCTTTCCCCGTCTTTAGAATAGAGAGATTGGCTTGGGTAATATCCACTTTTTCTGCCAAATCCGATAAAGAGATTTTTCTTCTCGCCATCATCACATCCAGGTTTACGATAATCGGCATATTTATACAGTTAAAGTGTTTTCTTCATAAATTTCAACACCACGTTGATAAATGATTGCTATGATAAATATGATTAAACCTGTGAGGATATCACCGCCTCCAAAACCATCTAGCTCTAAAATTTTTAAATTAATATGAGATTGATTAAGCAAATAATACAATATAAAATGGTTTGCAATTTCTTTTAAATTATATAAAATAAGAGCAAAAGCTAATAATTTCAACTTTTTAACAATGCTGTATTTAAATGGACTAGAAAGATTGATATCGTTGAAAATAGTTTTAAAAATCCATAGAATCCAAGTTATAAAACACAATGTTGTGAGCCAATAAATAGAATAATAAAATCCTATTTTAGAAAATGTTTTGACTTTTAGGGAGTATAAACTCTCGGTTTTTTGATATTTAATTACTTTATCATTTGAAAAGTTATAGACTGAATCTTTTTTCAATTCAATTGAATTGGTATAAATTCTCTTGAAATTTATATGTTCTATCTCAGTGTATTCTTTTAAATCATTTTTATAAACTTTATAAACCTCATGTATTACTGCACCAAATAACCAAATAGCAAAGCAATAATAAAGGAAATAGGTACTATACTTAAAAAAGTATAAAATTATTTTTGTGCTCATAGTTTTTAATTTAACAGCACAAACATAAGACAATTTTTTCTATTTAACAACATATATTTATTGTTTTTCAATAAATATATGTTGAATAACAATTCAAAATTTCATTTTACAGCTCTTTCTCCATCACAACATAATCAATCCCATCCCTAGAAAACTTCACAACAGTTTCTTGTAACCCAAATTTTTGATAAAATCCAATAGCCGAAATTCTGGCATTGCACCAAATTTTTCTCACATTTTGTTCCTCGGCGAAAGCCATAATATATTTTAAAAGAGCAGTGCCAAAACCTTGACGTTGAAATTCTTTTATGGTGGCAAACTTTCTAAACTGCATACTACCATCTTCTTTTTCAAAGCAAGAAACAACGGAAATTAATTTATTATCATGAAATAAACCGAAATGAATGCCATTCTCATCCTCATCAAGCTGTAATTTTTTTAAAAGCATTAAGGGATACAATTCCGCCTGCCTAACTATTAATGTTGCGGCAGGTGGAATTTGTTCTATGGAGTAATCTTGATTTGACAATTTATTTTTTAATCACTTTTAACATTTCTTTTACGGCAGCTTCTAATTGTTGGTCTTCGCCATTTAATACTTTGTTATAATCGTTATTTACTTTGATATCTGGTTCTAATTGATGATTTTCTGTAGCGTGGGTTTCTCCTGCACCGTAAGTAGCAATCATTGGTATACCGAAATAAAGAGTTGGGTCTATTTGTGTTTCCCACCAAACTGCGGTTCCTGTTCCTGCAACAGGCATACCAATTAATTTGCCTAATCCTAATTCTTTGTAAGCATAAGGAAACATAAAAGCATCAGAATAATTTCCTTCGCTCATTACCACACAACTTGGTTTTGTCCATTTATTCATCGGTTCGCCGCCTGTTGTAATATTCCCTTGCGGACGCAAAGTGAAATATTCTTTTCCGCCTAAGAAGGTAACCAAATCATCATGTAACCAACCGCCTCCATTAAAACGGGTATCAACAATTAACGCTTCTTTATTCACATTTTTGCCTAAAACTTTATCAAATGTTACCCTAAAACTTGGGTCGTCCATGCTTCTTACATGTACGTAGCCAACTTTACCGCCAGATAGGCTATCGGTTAATTGAGCCATTTTGTCTGTCCAACGTTTGTATAATAACACACCACTTTCTTCACCAACAGAAATTGGCTTAACCACTTCGCTATAAGTTTTATTAGTGTTTGGATTATGGAAATCTATTCTGGTAAAATCTCCAGCTTTATGGTTTAAAAACATTGCCCAATCTACTTCATCAGTAATAGCATTTCCATTTATTTTATCTATCACCATTCCGGCTTTCATATCGGTTTTTGCCTTATCAAAAGGGCCGGCACCAATAATTTCTTTAACAGTTAAACCATCACCATTTTTAGTTACATCATATAATAAACCTAGGGCAGCAGTTGCATCAGCACTCGTTTTACGAGCTCTATAACCACCTCCAGTGTGCGAAGCATTTAACTCTCCTAAAAACTCACTTAATAATATCTCGAAATCGTAATTATTATTGATGAAAGGAAGAAACTTTGAGTAAGTGGTATAATAACCATCCCAATCTACACCTTGTAGTTTTGGGTCGAAAAGTTTTTTCTTTACTTGTTTATAAGCATGATTAAACATATAATTTCTTTCTGCTGCGGCATCTAATTCCATGTTTGCATCAATTTTTATTGGAGTTACTTTACCATCATCTACACCAACTTTCATGATGTTACCACCAGCTAAAACAAATAAATTTTTACCGTCTTTACTTAATTCTAAGCTGCCTTCTGTAACTCCTAATTTGGCTAAAATTTTGGTTTCTTGGGTACGAGTGATGGTCATCCATAAATCATAACCTTTTTCATATTTAGCTAAATAGTATAATTTTTCTCCATCTTTTGAAAGCGCAACACCGCCAATATCTGTAGATGAAATAGTCAATCTTTTTGTGCGGTTTTCCAGGTCTTTTAAATTTGGTTCAAAAACATGTTTTTCTTCTTTTTTTACTTCCTGTACTTTCTTAGATTTCTCCTCTTTTTTCTCTACTGTTTTAACGCTATCTTTCTTTTCTGTATCTTTTTTTAAATCGAAATCTTCTTTGCTTAGTTGATATTTATCCCAAACATCTTGATCAAAAAACATGGCATAAACATCGCTTTGGCTACCGCGACTTAAATTTTTCATCCCGTCTTTATCGGTAACCCAATACATCATTTTACCATCCATCCCAAACTGAGGATTGTAATCATTAAAACCGCTTTCAGTTAAGTTTATGCGTTTTCCAGTTCCATCTGCTTTTAGCAAAATAACTTCAGGTGTAAACCAACCGCCACCTTCGCTAGATTGAGCTAATAAATATTTACTATCTGGCGACCAAGTAAAATATTGATCACCATCCGAATATGAATAGTTTAATTTTTCAGGTAATACCGTTACCGTATTTTTGCTAGAAATATCTAACACTTTTAAAATATTTCTTTCCTCTAGATAAGCTATTTTCTTTCCATCCGGAGAGTAACTGGCTTGAAATTCATCTTTATCAGTATTAACGATTGGTTTAGTATTGATTACGGTAGAAGCATAGAAATATTTTTCTGAAGGATTTGCCAAACTTACTTCATAAATATCCCAAGAATTATCATTTTCTACCGAATAAAGCAGCTTTTTTCCATCTGGGCTAAAGCTTACCATTCTTTCTTGATAAGGTGTATTGGTAATTCTTTTGGTAGTAGAACCATCCACAGCGCTCACAAAAATTTCTCCTCTATAAACTAACGCTATTTCTTTACCAGTAGGAGAAACTGCTATTTCTGTTGCGTTTCCTTTAACAGGAACGGTAGTAATTTGGTTGGTTGCAAAATCTGCACCGATAGTGAAGTTTAAGATTTTTGGTTGTCCTCCTTCTTTTAAAGTATAAATATTTCCATCTTGAGTAAAGGCAAGAGTACCATCTTTAGCTCTGGAAAGGTTTCTTACCGGATTGTTATCAAAAGTGGTAAGTGGGGAGGCATTATCTGGAGCAGCCAAAGAAGATTTAAACAGATTCTGATTTCCTTTTTGCTCGCTTAAATAATAAAAATTATCTCCGCTTCCCCAAACTGGTTCTCGGTCTTCGCCAATGAAATTTGATACTTTTTGATATTGATTGGTTTTTAAATCTAACACCCAAATATCTCTTGTAATTGCAGATGTATGATGTTTACGATATTTATTTTCATAACCTTTACTATCCTGATAAATGATTTTATCTCCACTAGCATTCAAGTGAACATATTCTGTTCCAGCAGAATTAATCATTAAACTTCTGCCCCCTTTTACCGGCACCTGGTATAATTTATTAAAATAGCTGTCACCAGGAAAACGAACGGAAGAATGAACATCATGACGGTTAGAGCCAAAAAGCACTTTTTTGTCATCGATACTAAAATCGTATGGAATATCTTTATCAGAATTATAGGTTAAACGAGTAGCCGCACCACCATTTGCCGACATAGAAAAAACATCAAAATTGCCGTTACGGTCTGATGCAAAAGCGATTGTTTTACTATCATGACTCCAAATTGGATAGCCATTATAATCTGAAGTGATGGTTAAAGGTAAAGCTTGACCGCCGTTGGTAGATACCTTAAAAATATTGCCTTTATATTCAAAAGCCATCCATTGCCCATCTGGAGAAATAGCTGGTTGCTGCATCCATAAAGGTTGTTGAGCTTTTGTTTGTAAGAAAAATAGAGAGAAAAATAAAGCGGATAGTAGGAATTTTTTCATGTTTTGGAGTTTTAAGATTTTAAAAATAGCAATAATGATTGGCTAATTAAAATTCTTAATTATGTTAATATGTTCTGAAACAAGGGTTTTACAGAAGGTTTGATTCTAAATTATTTGGGCGTTTTAACACGTTGCAAAGGCATTTATACATCAATGAGTCAATGATATTTTTTAGTCTTTCTGTCATGTCGACGATAGGAGAAATCTCATAAGCAGGATTGCCATTCTATCACTTTGCTTTTGTTTACAGTAAATACTCTACTGTAAACAAAACCTTTGTAACAGATTAACAATCAAATACAAGAACAAAACTTACAAAGGAATATTACCATGCTTCTTCCTCGGGTTATTCACTACTTTATTCTCTAACATTTTAAAAGCTTTAATCAGTTTGATTCTGGTGTCCGCAGGGTCAATCACTTCATCTATAAAACCACGTTCGGCAGCTCGGTAGGGGTTAGCGAAAATGTCAGAATATTCCTTTTCTTTTTCCAACCACTTTTCTTGTGGATTTGCTGCGGATGAAATTTCTCTTTTAAAGATGATTTCTGCGGCACCTTTTGCACCCATCACAGCAATTTCTGCACTTGGCCAAGCATAATTCATGTCTGCTCCAATATGTTTAGAGTTCATTACATCATAAGCACCTCCATAAGCTTTACGGGTAATTACTGTAATTCTTGGTACGGTGGCCTCGCAAAAAGCATATAACAATTTAGCGCCATTGGTAATGATTGCATTCCATTCTTGATCTGTGCCAGGCAAGAAACCCGGAACATCTTCAAAAATCAGCAGAGGGATATTAAAAGCATCGCAAAAGCGAACAAACCTTGCAGCTTTGGTGGATGAATGAATATCTAAAACTCCCGCTAAAAATGCCGGTTGATTTGCTACAATTCCTATACTTCTACCAGCCAATCTGGCAAAGCCAACAACAATATTCTCTGCAAAATCTTTATGTACTTCTAAAAATGAATCAGCATCAATCACTTCAGAAACTACTTCTCTAATATCATAAGGTTGGTTGGCGTTTTCTGGTAAAACTTGATTAAGTTTTTTACGATGTTCGTCTCCAATTTCATAATCTTCAAATGGAGCTTTCTCCTCACAATTTTGAGGCATGTAACTCAATAATTTTTTTAGATGATTTATGGCCTCAATTTCATTAGCGCAAGCAAAATGCGTAACCCCAGATTTTGTAGCATGTGTATTTGCTCCGCCTAATTCTTCTGAGGTAACATCTTCATGGGTTACTGTTTTAACCACATTTGGTCCAGTTACAAACATGTAAGAAGTATGTTCTACCATCAAAATAAAATCGGTTATGGCTGGCGAATAAACAGCACCTCCTGCACATGGCCCCATAATGGCAGAAAGTTGTGGGATAACTCCAGATGCCATGGTATTTTTATAGAAAATATCGGCATATCCGCCTAAGGAAACTACACCTTCCTGTATTCTAGCTCCTCCAGAGTCGTTTAAACCAATTAACGGAGCACCGTTTTTTAATGCCATATCCATTATTTTGCATATTTTTTCGGCATGTGTTTCTGATAACGACCCTCCAAAGACTGTAAAATCTTGAGAAAAAACATAAGTAAGACGACCATTAATGGTTCCATACCCGGTAACCACCCCATCACCTGGATATTTTTCATTCTGCATACCAAAATCTGTAGAACGATGTGAAACTAGCATTCCAATTTCTTCAAAAGAACCTTCATCTAATAAAAAATGTAATCTTTCCCTTGCGGTTAGTTTACCTTTTTTATGTTGACTTTCAATTCTCAATTCTCCGCCACCAAGAAAAGCTTCTTCTCTTTTGGCGTTAAGTTGTTCTAATTTTTTATTCACTTTATAGGATATTGGCAATCCTGTGAAATTATAAAAAATCTATGTAAAGCTAAATCTATGCGAATAAAATTATCCGATTATTATTTTATGATGTTATATCAACAGTTTATATCTCTTTTTGGCATCATTTTTTTAGCTTTGTGAAAATTATAAGTGAATACTTCTATTAATTTAATGCAAAAGAAATTTAAGATTTTAGTTTACTGTTATTTATTCATCTCTATTTTTATAATGAAGATGTTTATTTCTACAGCACCTTTAATCTTTGATTTAGATCAAAAAGTTATTAATGCTGTAATTATGCAGCTAGAAATAGAGAACGATACAAAAGAAAATTCTGTAGATGCAAACGATATAAATAAGTTATTAAAGAAAGGAACAGAATTTATTCATGTATATGATGTTGTAATGGTTCCAATTCTGCAAACTGAAACTTTAGATTATCATTATATATCTAATAAATATATCAAAACTTATTTTCCCGCTATACCTACTCCTCCGCCCAACGTTGCCTGTTAATATTATATAGTTTTTATTACAGTAACAATTTCATTTATTTATTATGACAGATAATCAATCAGAAACTGCTGGAAGTGGTTTGGGCAAATATTTTATGGCAAAAAATCTTAAAAAAGATTTGCCAGCAAGTTTAGTAGTTTTTTTAGTGGCTTTGCCACTATGTTTGGGGATAGCTTTGGCATCAGGTGCACCGCTATTTTCAGGTATATTAAGTGGTATTATTGGAGGAGTGGTAGTAGCAAGTTTTAGCGGTTCACAACTAAGTGTAAGTGGCCCTGCGGCTGGTTTAACAGTTATTGTTTTAAATGCAATAACTGATTTGGGGAGTTATAATATCTTTCTTTTAGCCGTAATGATAGCTGGCTTACTTCAAATTATTTTAGGTATATTAAAAGCAGGTACAATTGGCAATTACTTTCCTAATAGTGTGATTATTGGTATGTTAGCCGCAATTGGCATTATTCTTATCCTGAAACAATTACCCCATGCAGTGGGTTACGATGCTGATTTTGAAGGCGATCAAAGTTTTAGTCAAGTTGACCAAGAAAATACATTTTCAGCAATTTCTTCTGCTTTCAGTAAATTTACTTTAGGCGCAATTGTGATAAGTTTTGTTTCATTATTAGTGCTGATTGTTTGGCCAAAATTTAAAAAGCTTTCCATTGTTCCTGCACCACTTTTAGTTGTGGTATTAGGAATTGTATTAGCTGGTTTATTTGAAGGGACTTCATTATCATTAAATATGAAGCAAATGGTGCAAATTCCCATTGTAGAAAGTTTTACAGATTTTAAAGGTCTATTTTCTTTTCCAGATTTTTCTGCATTTACAAATCCCAAATTATGGACTGTAGCGGTTACCATTGCTATTGTTGCATCTTTAGAAACTCTTTTGAGCTTAGAAGCAGTAGATAAGATTGATCCAATAAAAAGAGTATCGCCTACTAACAGAGAATTAATTGCACAAGGGATTGGAAATACATTAGCTGGTTTAATAGGGGCTTTACCCATGACAGCCGTTATTGTACGTTCATCTGCAAATGTAAATTCTGGAGGAAGAACAAAAGTTTCGGCTATTATGCATGGTGTATTTTTAATTTTGGCTGTTTTGTTTATTCCTGTTTTAATTAATAAAATACCATTAGCTTGCCTAGCCGCAATTTTATTAATGGTAGGTTATAAATTGACTAAAATCCCATTATTTAAAAAAATGTGGAAGAGTGGTAAAGACCAATTTATCCCATTTATGGTGACTATTTTAGCAGTGGTTTTTACCGATTTATTAATTGGGGTTGCCATTGGTTTAGCTGTAGGAATTGTATTTTTATTAACTACTAATTATAGAAACCCTTATTTTTACACTATTGATAAAACTTCAAATAAAGATGTAATAAGAATTATGTTGGCTCAAGAGGTTTCGT
>JBBRYE010000034.1:0-29419 GCA_038237895.1 Sphingobacteriales bacterium
CAGATAATAAGATTACAGTTTTTATAATGGGAGGAACTTATCAGCTAACTTCTTCATTTAAATTTGGACAAGAAGATGGCGGAACACCTAAAGCGCCAATCATTTACCAAGCTTACCAAAATGAAAAACCTGTATTAAATAGTGCTATTAGTATTGATAATAAAAGTTGGAAACCATTATCAAAAGAGGCTAAAGAAAGAGTAAATCCAAAAGTTGATGCTAATAAGCTAGTAGCTGTAGATTTAGCAGATTTAAAAATTAAGAATATAGATCAATTTGCACCAAAAAATTTATTTACAACAGAGTGGTTTACCATTGATGTTTTTGCAAATAATAAAAGACAACCAATATCAAAATGGCCAAATAACGATGAAAACATTAGAGGTGTTAATGACCCAGGGTGGACAACTACTAATGGATCTAAAGATCAGCAAAGTTTTTATTTTGCCGAAGGAGGTAATCCACAAGATAAAGATAGTTTTAATGAATTAGATGCTGATGGAAGCAACCGCTCTAAGCGATGGGCAAATTCGCTAAAAAAAGGACATGAGCTATGGCTTAAAGGTGTTTGGAGAACTCCATGGGATCCAATAACAATGAAAGTGGAAGATATCAATCTAACTGATAAATCCATTAAACTTTTTAATCCTCCTCAGATGGGCATGGGGTCTAAATATTCTCCTAATGTTAGTCAAAACCCCGAGTACAGAACAGGGAGTGGAAAAGAGGGATTTTATCTTATTAACTATTTAGATGAAATAGATCAGCCAGGAGAATGGGCAATAGATTTTAAAGATAAAACACTTTATTATTATCCTATTTTCCCTATTAAGCAATTAGAAGTTACAATCTCTGACAATAAGGAACCTGTTATCAGCTTATTAAATACAAATAATTTACAATTTATAGGATTAACTTTAGAAGGTGGTTTAGGCAATGGATTTGATTTAAAAAATGCTTCAAATATTTACATTGCTAATTGTGACATTAGAAATGTAGGTAACACAGCCATCAATATCGACGGAGGGAGCCATCATAAAATACAATCTAATAATATCTATGATATTGCTGCTTGTGGGATAGATATTAAAAACGTGGGTTCCAGAAATCAACTAATATCATCTTACGATACTATCCAAAATAACCACATCCAACATATTGGAGTGCTTAATTTTAGAGAAGCTATATTCTTGAAAAATTCTGTGGGAATTGTTTTAGCAAACAATTTGATACATGATGTGCCCAAAGGAGCTTTCAGATCAGAAGATATAAATGATTGTATTGTAGAATTCAATGAAGTACATAACATAGCTTTAAAAGAAGGAGATACTGGAGTATTTTATAATTACGGTGGATGGAGTACTTATGGAAATATTTTTAGATATAATTTTTCTCACCATACCAACAGATCGAATGGTTTTTATTCGGATGATGGCGATAGTGGAGATTTTTATTATAAAAATATAGCTCAAGGCGTGATAAGTGCTGTTAAGTTTGGAGGAGGACACCACAACATAGCGGAAAACAACCTTATCGTAGAAAGTAAAGATCAAACTATTGATGATCGAGGAATTGCTCGAAACTACAACTTAAGCACAAAATATGAGACTAACTTAACTAAGTTCAATGTGTTTACAGAGCCGTGGTTGTCTTATGGAAAGCGATTAAAAGAAACGTATAATCTTAAAGATTCTTTATGGGCTGATATTTTAAAAAGGAATTGGCAGCCAGAAAATCCTAACGGAAGCAGAATTAACAATAACGTAGCTGTACAAAGTGGTCCGTTTCAAAAACCAAAAAATGGGATAGTTGAAATTGCTAACAATGCTCAGATTTCAACCATACAAGATGCAGGCTTTTACAATTATTCAGAAATGGATCTCAGAAGTAAAAATGCTTTAATATTAGCTAAATATCCAGATTTGAATGAGAAATTTCCTAAAATGGGCTTACAAATAGATAAGTACCGTAAAGTTGTACCTACTAGAAAAGAAACGGGAGGTTTAAGTAATCGTACAGGTGCAGAAACTGTAGATGCGGAAGATAAAATGACAGATAACGTAAAAATAAAACCTAAATAAATGCAATAGATAGGGTTTTTAAAATTTTGGTTTAATTGGTCGCGTTTTAGGTTTTGGAGGTAGGTAAAACCTTCTCCATTAACCTAATTGCATTTTAAAGGATAATTAAATCACCAATCAAAAAAATAAACAGTCAAAAAAGATTAATTATAAATAATAGAATGAAGAATTTTAAAAAGAGCTTAAACATTGCACTAATTATTTTAGGTGGTAGTGCTTCTATAGTAAAAGCGGATGTAAAACCCAATAGTTTATTTGGTCCTAACGGTGTATTGCAACAAGGTGTAGAAGTACCAGTATGGGGAACGGCCTCAATTGGTGAAAAGGTAGTTGTAGAGTTTGCGGGGCAAAAAATGCAGACCGTTTCTACAGATGGAAAATGGATTGTTAAATTAAAGCCTTTAAAAGCTAATAGCACTCCTCAAGAAATGGTAATAACAGGAAACAACAAAGTTTCTATCGCCAATATTTTGATTGGAGAAGTGTGGTTATGCAGTGGTCAAAGCAATATGGGTTTTCCGTTAAGATCAATAGTACCTATAAATGGATATCCAAGTTTAGATAAAGTGTTGGAGGATGCTGTTAATTACCCATTGGTAAGACAGTTTTCTATTAAAGTAATCAAATCTACTTCAACACCAGCTAAAATAGATGATGTAAATGGTAAATGGAATGTTTGCGATCCAAATACGGCTAAAGACTTTTCTGCTGTAGCATATTTCTTTGGAAGAGATTTATTCAAAAAACTTCAAGTTCCAATTGGGTTAATTAATTCTTCTTACGGTGGCACAGCTATAGAAAACTGGATAAGTAAAGAAACTTTAGATTCTTTCCCTGAGCTTAATTCTATTATGGTTAATTATGAAAAAGCTATGAATCAGTTCCCAGCAAAGTTGAAAGATTTTGAAAACGCAGCCAATCAAAAATACAAAGTAGACTCTGCGCTTGCTGTTCAAAATAAATCAGGTATGCCAAAAAGAGCAACACCGCCAATGAGCCCGGCAGAAAGAGGAGGGCCATCTGGTTTATACAATACCATGATTAGTCCATTAATTCCTTATGCTTTTAAAGGTTGCTTATGGTATCAAGGCGAAGCTAACGGAAGTAGAGGGATGCAATATCGCACATTATTACCTGCTTTAATTAATAATTGGAGAACACAATGGGGGATGGGAGATTTTCCTTTTGTGTTTATTCAAATACCAGGTTGGAAAGGCCACTATCCAGAACTTAGAGAAGCGCAACTGCTTACATGGAAAAATATTAAAAACACAGCAATGACGGTTATTACCGATTGTGACGATAGCTTAGATGTGCATCCTGGAAATAAACAGCCAGTTGGAGAACGAGCTCTTTTACAGGCTAGTGCCCTAGCTTATGGAGGAAAGGCAGAATATTCTGGACCTGTTTATGAATCTATGAAGGTAGAAGGTGATAGGGTAATTTTATCTTTCACGCATCTTGGTTCGGGTTTAATGGTTAAAGGTAATGAATTAAAAGATTTTGTAATTGCAGGCGAAGATCAAAAATTTGTACCTGCAAAAGCAGAAATTAAGGGGAAACAAGTTATCGTTTCTGCAGTCGGTATCACTAATCCAAAAGCAGTAAGAATGGGTTGGAGGCTAAGTCCGCAAGTAAACCTCTATAATAAAGAGGGATTATGTGCACCTGCTTTTAGAACAGATGTTAGATAAGTAAAAGTTTTTTCGGAGTATTTATCTAATTTTAAATACTCCGAAAATTTTGTTTCAATAAAATGGAATTAGGTTATAAGCTTTTAGTAGTTATAAAAATTGTTAATCATTAACAACTTTTACTGAAACCTTAGCGTTTAAAACCGCTAAAAATTCTTTTAAATAACTTTCAAATCCTTTTTTATCTTTAAACATAGGTTCTGATAATTCCCAGCAACCCAATGCGTAATACTTTAAGTAATCACCATTTTTAACAGAGGATAATTTAGCAAAGTAAGAATTAGAAAGCTTTTCGTTATCAGGTATCTTACCTGATGAAATAAATTGTTTTGCGGGTAAAATAATAGCAAGTCCAATAGCATATTCTTGATTGTAACTTTGTTTTCCAAAAGTGTACAATGCAATCCAATTTTCAGTTTTAAACTCACTTAATGGGACCTCAACTGCTACCTTAGAAAGACCAATAATTAAATTCTCATTTGGTTTCAAAGAAGAAGTTTTCACTTCGTTCTCATATGCATAGCTAGAAGCCCAAATTGCAGGATTTTCTTCAATCTGATAGTTTCTGCCATCTATGTTTAAATTCTTATGTTTAATTTGTAATTGACTGTAAACAGGCCCCTCATTTAAAATTTTACACAAAGTCTTCTTTATCGGATAGATA
Organism: Sphingobacteriales bacterium; assembly: GCA_038237895.1. Lineage (GTDB taxonomy): Bacteria > Bacteroidota > Bacteroidia > Sphingobacteriales > Sphingobacteriaceae > Pseudopedobacter. Next base: position 4,440 of record JBBRYE010000034.1, read on the forward strand.
GTATCTGTTGCAATCCCTCCAATTCTTTTAAAGTTATTTCCTACTGCCAGGCATAAACCTCCAATACCTACAGAATTACCAACCGGGAGAATATCTCTGCCCCATTTTTCTAAAACATGATAGTTGTCTACAACTCCACCTTCAGCGGTTAATCCAACACTTTCTGGAGATATTTCTGGAGTTAATTTTCCAAATAAATCTTTAGAATGCCTACCATCAAGATAATGACGGTAGGCAACTTTATCATTTTCCCAAGTAGGCCCGTCTGTTTGGTAGGGTTGAAAACCACTTAATTTTGGAAGTTTATTTTGGGTAAAAACACTTTGTTTAATTGGTTTTACAGGCTGTTCTGCAGTTTGGCGTTCCCCAAACCTAATGCTAGTTTTTAAGGGATAAATTGGTATTTCTTTTTGCCATTTGACAACAAAATAATTTTTTGATTTAGGCTTTAAATCAACTTGAAAATATAGCTTATCCCATTTTACTTTATTGTTGATTTGAGAAGGGATAATTCTACCTTCACTATCTTCAATTATCGGATACAGTTCATTTTTAAAATATTTTTTGAGCTCATTTTTACTTAAAATGATATTCTTATTATGAACAACATAATTCTCTTTATTTTCTATTTCTATTTTTTGGGCAAAACTTTCATCCCCATTAAATAGTAAAAAAAGAAATCCAGCATAAACTAATTTTTTGAACATTCCCTTTTGCTTATTTAATTTTAAAAGTACCTGTTGGGGCAATTTGGAATTTACTAGCTGGTAAAGCCGACTTAGATTTTAATAAAGTTGCATCTACAATACCACCATCTAAAATGTTTAACGCTAATTTTCCACTTTGTTCGTTCATTTCTGGATTATCTACATTAAACCCCGTACCTAACTTTAATAAGCCCGCTACATTAAGTGTTAATTTAGAATTTGGATTTGTATTAACCGGAGTTAAAAATGATGTTTTAGATGTTGCGCTTAAATCTAAAGTTCCTAAAATATTATAGGTATAATTACCTCCTAGGTTAGGTGTTTTGCTACTACCTAAATGAAAAGATGCACTTGGATTTATAAATTTTACAATTTTATCTTTATTGATAGTAAAAGTTACATTTTCTGCCGCAGTAGAGTTTGCACCATTTACATATGCAGATAATGCAATATTGTTATGCATAAAATTAATATTTTGATCAATTTCTACAATTAAATTATTAGGGTTTCCAGGCAATGGTCTCATCCTTAAAATTTGTGTAATTCCGTTACCAGTTAATTTAAAATTAGCACATTGTAGTGGTAAATCTAGGGTAATGGTAAATGAAGAATCTTTTGTGGCACCTAAAAGTCCGTCATTTTTTAAAAACGCAATATTAGCAGCTTCACCAGCTTTCCCACTAGCACCAATTCTTAAACTGTAAGAATTAGGAAACACTGCATTAGAATTTAACTGTGCGTCTTTCTCTATAGTTAGGTTATTTATACTTGCACTTCCACCTTCATTAATGGTAACAACGTGGCTACTTCTTATGGTTACGTTATTAGAAGCACCTGGTTTAACTGTTGCGATAGACCAACTGCTACCTGTATATTTTTCCCATGTGCTAGCGTTATTCCATAATCCTGATGATACTGAACGGTAGTCTCCATTGTTTTGTGCTTTTGCAAACACAGCATTAATAACTACCAGTATAAGTAGTGTTAAAATTCTTTTCATGATTTTATTTTTAGAGGTTTATAATTAATAAAACTATTTAAAGTATTTAATTAAGAGTTTGTTGTTTGTTGCACATTCTTGTTTTATTGATGCAATTTAAGTTTTAAAAAAAAATAATATTTTAAACAGTCAACCTATTTTGAAACATGAAGAACAGCATTTGCAACATTACAGCAGGCTTAAGAATTTATCTAATCTCATATTTGTTTATTCAATTATTTCCTAAAACCGCTATAAACGCTCTTTGTGTATTGTAACTATTTACATGGGTCTATCTTAATCCTTTAAAAAAAGCGCTTACACCAAAAGTTAAATGGCTATAAAATCACCAATATGAATAAAGCGATTAAGAGCTTATTACTTTCACTTTTTGTTAGCTTAACAGTGCATGCACAACAAAAAAACAACGTTTACAATCCAATAAATTACGCCAAATTAATTGGCGATAAACTTATTAAAGAAACGCCTTTTAAATACAATTTAACGGTATTTAAAAACAGTCCTATTTTTAACGGTGTACAGTCTGTAAATTTCGAAAGAACTTTTACTACCAATAAACCAGCCGTTGCATACGCTTATACCACCTTAGATGTTGCCCAAGATATGCAACTCAATATCCAGCTTGAACATAATGATGGCTTGAAGATTTGGCTTAATGATGAAATAGTTTATCAATTTTTTGGCGATAAGAAAATTAACCTTATTTACGATGAGCGCAATATAGAAATGCCGCAAAGTTGTTTATTGAAATTGAAAAAAGGTAAAAATAAACTACTCGTGAAATCCGAAACCAAAGGTAATGAATGGGTTTTTTTGATGCAACCGCCTAGCTTAAAAGGTGCAATTAGTACAACTACTGTTTTCCCTAATATAGGTTTAAAAGATGTCCCTTACATTTCTTCAGATATAACTTCTGTTTCTAATTGGTTGATAATTGGTCCTTTTGAAAATCCTGAGGTAAAGGGTGTAAGAAATGGTATAAATGAGGTTTATCCACCAGAAAAAGAAATAGAATTTGGTAAAATGTATGCTGGTTTAAATCAAAAGATAACTTGGACTATTCCTAAAGTAGAAATCTTAGGAGCCTTAATTAATCCTTTAGAATGGGGTACAAATTATCAATGGAATTATCACAATGGTGGTGTAGCATGGGCAATGCAACAACTAAGTGAACAAACTGGCGAGAAAAAATACGATGATTACGCCACAAATTACGGCAATTTTCACTTAAATGGAATACCATTTATAGAGCATCAGGTAAAGCGTTTATATGCCGATAGTTCTGCAAATAGCCAAATTATAAACACCAAACTACTAGATTTTGCCCTAGCACCTTCGTTACCACTTATTTATAAACTAAGAAAACAAAGTGGTTTTTCTTATCAAGATAAATATAGTGCTTTTGTAGATAAAATGCTGAATTACGCCCGTTATGGGCAATTGAGGTTTCCCGGTAAGCAAATGTACACCAGAACTTCTCCTCAAAAATATACCACTTGGGTAGATGATATGTTTATGGGCATTCCGTTTTTAATGCAGGCTTCTCAATACGCTAAAGATCAAGAAACAAAAGACTTTTTTATGGACAATGCTGCTCAACAAGTTTTAGAATATAAAACTCAAGTTTGGGATGCAGATGCAAACCTTTATATGCATGCAAAATTTTCTGATAGCGATGCGAAATTCCCTCATTGGTCTAGAGCAAACGGGTGGGCTATGTGGGCAATGAGTGATGTTTTAACCTATTTACCAAAAAATCATAAAAATTATAAAACTATTTTAAATCAGTTTCAAACTCTTGCAAAATCATTGGCTCGTTTTCAAAATAGTAGAGGTTTTTGGCCTAATGTGTTAGATTATCCTACTTCAAAAGATGAAGTTTCTGGCACTGCAATATTCACTATGGCTATGGCCAGAGGAATTAAAAATGGATGGATAGACGAAAAAACTTATTTACCAGTTGTTTTAAACGGATGGAAAGCTATTCAATCTCAAATAGAGCCTGATGGTACAGTACATAATATTTGCATGGGCACCATGTGCTCTCTTGATGTAAATTACTATTTAAACAGACCATTTTTTGATGATGATACACATGGTTTGTTTGCAGTTTTGTTTGCTGCAATAGAAGTTGATAAACTAATTAATAAAAAACTTTAAAAGGTATTTTACTAACCATTTAAACAAATCTTTTACTGCTTGTTATTCACAAAAATTATTTGGATAATTTTAAGTGAGGATAATGAAAGTTTCTAAATATCTTGTTTTGGGAGCTTAATTAAGTTTTTGCGTTACAATTAAAGCAGTGCATATTTCGGAAAAATCTTCTTTAATAAATTGCTACCTATTAAAAGTTTTAGCTCACTTTTTATGAGTAAACACCATAAAGATACTCACTAAACCACCCAAAGATTTCAAAGCCTTTTAATCTTCCCCAAACCCATAAATTATGCTTGTAAAAGGGGTCATTAGTAAATGTGTAGTTAAACAACATTTATAAATTACTACGTTATGGCATCGGAAAATAAATACCTCTTTAGTAAACAAAATGTGTGCTTTATTTACTTACCATCCCTACCACAAAAAAACCATCATTAACATTAATTTTAAGAAAAAAATATCCAACTCTTGTGTACTGCTTAAACCTACTCACGTTAAATATTAAGAAAATAGCAATGAGCTAAATTTATTTCATAAGATTATTGTTTTTTCCCGTTTATGTACGGAACTAAAAAGTCAATTTTAAGAGACTAATTTTTAATAATATTAAATGGCCTTAAAATATGGCCTAAGTGCATTGTTTCATCAACTTAAAGGATAATAAACAAGTCAAAAAAAATCTCGGTAACGCATTACGTTCCGAGATTTTTCATTGTATTATTTTGGTATTATTGTTTTACAAATTTTTGATAGCTCACTTCTTTTCCTTTGTTTATAATTAAAAAATAAACTCCAGCATTTAAGCTTTCTATATTCACATTACTTGAAGATTCATTTTCTTCAATTGCTTTGTTGTAAAATAGTTTACCATCTTGGCTGTAAATAGATAGATTACCTACACCATTTGCTTGAGGTATATTAACTACTATATATTTTTGTGCAGGGTTAGGATAAACAGATAGTAAACCACCTTTATTTTTAATATCTATAACATTACTTAATTGGAATTTACCGTCTAAGTCTATTTGCTTTAATTGAAAATATAAAACTCCGCTTTTGTTGCTTTTGGTATTAAAACCATAGTTATGAATACCACTAGTATTTTTTGCCGAAACGGTACCTACCATATTAAAAGATTTACCATCAGTACTTTCTAAAACCTCAAAGTTTTTAGTATTCACCTCGCTTGTTGTTGTCCATTTTAATTCTACCTCATTACTAAAATCATTCAATTTACCCGTAAAAGAAAGTAAATTTAAAGGCAATGTACTTGGGCTTTGTGAAATAGTGTAATTGGCGGTAAGTGCAATTACACCAGCTGGTGGGCCTGGTACAGGGTTTAATGTCACTAAGTATGGGTCTGCAGCAACTGGTGTTGTGGCGTTTTGATTTTGAGTTGTTGCTGGCGTACCAGTACCACTAACGGTAGAAGTATTTACATTTGCATCAGCATCCCAACTGCTTGTGCCATATTTTTGTAGCGATAAATCTTTTGTTCTATCAAAGCTAGTTCCTTCGTCATTCGCTTGCCATCCAAATTTCATTAACCCAATCTCAGACCCAGCGTTTGCAGCTACCACTGTAAATCTATTTTTTAAAGTATATGCAGTTGTGATAGGCGGTGTAAAAGTACTAAAGCCGGTAAAATTATCAACTACACCAACAGTAAAATCTCCTATGATACCTGTGTTTCTAATTATTACAGGACTATAGCCTGCTGGAGTGCCAATTGGAAAAACATAATCATTAATAGCACTGTTAGCTAACGTTCTTTTTAATTTACCTGTTCTATTTGGACCAGATATATTAAAGTATGTATTGGTCATATTGCCAAATGATACAAAAGTTGTGTTTTTTGTTCCGTCAAGTAAACCACCATCTAATATATTTATCGCAGCATTTGAGTAATTAGTTGCAGTGCCACCATTAAAAGTTGAAAAAGCAGCAGATCCAATTTTCCAAGTATTCGCAATATTTACAGTTATTATGTTTGGCTTACCAGTTGCGGTATTCGTAATTCCAGCACTAGGTTGTGGTAAAGGAATAACTCCACATGTTCCGGTACTTAAAGAGAAATCTAATTCATCATTAATGTTGTAAGTGTATGTTCCACCTGCTACAGTTGTAGAAGTGTTCATATTAAATGAACCACTCCCAGCACAAACAGCTACTGGCTTATTTATGTTCATAATGTAATTTTCATTAACCGAATTACCACTTAACCTGCACAAAGTTAGTGTTCTGCCTCCGTTTCCTGTTAAAACAAGTGGTTGTTCAATGTTAATTGTTAAAGTTTTTGCAAAATCTGTTGAACTAAAGAAAGCTCCAGTAGCTGCAAGTCCAAGAATTTTTGTGTTTCCTGTTCCAGAAATAGTGAAAACGGATGTAGCCGGGAAGTTTGCTGTCGTTGTAGGGTTTCCAGTAGAGTAGGTTGTGAAAACTTGTATTTCAAGTTTATCGTCATTTGCTACAGGTACCAAGGAGCTTGTTCCAGATCCTATTCTACCATTGTTTATTAAGGATGCAGTTGTTGTACCTGCGGCAATTGCTTTACCAAGAACCAAGGCGTTATTTGCTAAACCATCAGAAATAAGTGAGCCAGTTGCTGTAATATATAAATTAGCACATGAGTAAGTTACTGCCGATGGAGTTGCAGTACTCGTCAATGTTATGATATGTCCTGCTTTTATAAAAACATTCTTTCCTGCTACAGGGCCTGTTGCTGGCACCGTACCACCACCAACAATAGTCCAAGAGCTTGCACTAGCCCAATTTCCAGTTGCCGCAGATTCATAATCTCCGGTTGCAGGTGTAGGAATAGTTGTCTGAGAAAATGATGAAGTGCTCAGAAAAAAAAGTAGCAGAATAGTTGCTGCTAGCTTGGAGCGCATTGATTTTACTTTGTTTGTAGAAATTTTCATAATTGATTGTTTAATTTATAAAATTGGTTTAAAAAGAGTTGATTTTGATTGGATAATTCAAATGTAGGTTATTAAGTAGTTTTAACGTTTGCTAGATGTTGCAAGCTCTTGCCTCTATCAGTCAAAGTAACTTTAATTGTGTTAATAAGGTTTTTAACTGAGCACAATTAGTTATTTGTTTTAACATTTGCAACCTCTAAACTATCAATTGCAACATCCTACACTAACTAAATTCTTTACTCTATTTACTTTAGCTTAACCAATTATTTATCATGTTAGCTAAATTGTTATCAAATTATAATAAAGGAAAATATTCTTTTGTAGTTCTATTTTTGTTTTTCATAAATATAGCTTTTGCACAAACAAACTTAATTACAAACCCAGGTTTTGAAAGTTCTGCTACAGGTGCAGCTAATTTTTTAGTCAATAATTCTGGTACTGCAACGGGTAGTCCAAATTTGTGGCAATTAGTCATATCAACAGGTTCTTGTTCGGGTTCATGCGCATTAGGAAGCGCTTCTATTGTTAATAACACCTTTAATTCTGGTAGCAAATCTTTGTTTTTACAAATAGATAAACAAACCAATAGAAATGACATTAGACTTTTTCAATCTATTGGATATACAGTGCCTGCTGGTAATTATGTGATTACCTTTTTTATGAAATCAGATTTTGTGTTTCCCGTTACACTTAATATATTTAAATCAACAGAGGCCACTAACTCTAATGGTGCTGGTAATGTATCTAGTCCCTTACAAGTATTTACACCATCAATCGGCTGGAAAAGATATAAAATGTACGTAGATTTATCTACATGGACAGATGCTGAGCGCACCAATATGCGTATTTCTTTCCGACCTAATACTTCTTCTAGCCTTCCTACTGGTCCGTTTCCTAAAAATATTTGGTTTGATGATATTTCTCTTACACCCTTAGCAACATTGGCAGAACTTAAGGATATTGCAATAGAAGTTGCAGAAGAACGTAAACAACTAGCGCTTGATGCAGGCTATACAACAGAAGCTAACACTTTAGATTCAGAAATCATAGCACTTAGAAACAGTACACCTTCCAACAGCCCTGCGGTACCACAAAAAGCAATAGGTTTTAATCCGCCTTTACTACACACTACAGAAGCAACAAACCCTTTTATTGCAAGTTTAAATGCTTGGGCAGCTTCTTATTTGGCAAGTAGTTTTGTAAACTTTCCAAAAGCTACACCAGGTAATTTTGTTTTTCCCAATTCATTTAATTCTAGGTCATTTGGAGATAATATAGAGAAAATGTACTGGTTATTGGTATCTCCCCAAAGTAATTACAGAAGCCATCCCGAACTTTTTAGGCGGTTTTTAATCAGTTTATATGCCACGTCTGATGATTATTTAATTAATGGAACTGATAGTAATGGTGTGCCAGGCACTACAGCTAATTCTTTAAATGATTGGTTTGCAGCGCCTTTAGCTGCCTATGGCTGGTCAATGGCCGAGTTTTCCTTTTCTGATTATATACCAAATAGTTTAAAAATTAAAATGCGAGGGGCAGCAGATGAAATGGGAAGGCAATTTTTTGTAAGATCTGACGAATTGTTTGATGGCACCTATACCAATAGAGATATTTCTTATGCCGAAGTTTTAACTCAAACAGGTTTATATAGAAACAACCAAGTTTGGGTTAATAGAGCAAAACTATTGATAGACTCTTTAAATCAAAGAGGTTTATATCCTGATGGGGCTTATAGCTATATTAAAAAACAAAATGAAGTGGTAAACTATCATGGAGGTTCAGTAGCATCATTAGCAAAAATATGGGCTATGATAGAATATCAACCCGCTTGGGATATCATTTCTAAATCGGCAAATTATGAAATACTAGATATTGAGCCTAATGATGTGCCTGAGTTTTACACCGCTGGTGCTTGGAAAACCCAGTGGAACGGTCAAACATCTCTGCTGTCTCGTTCTGCAGCTTTAACACCTATAATGTACATCACAGAAAATCCATATCTGAAAACAGTTTATGATAGGTATCATCAGGTATTTGGGTTTGATAGTGACCCATTGTCTGCTTCTTTCTATAAATCTAACATTTCTGCTCTACCAATTCCGGATAATTTTTTTGTTTATAACAGAAATATACAAGGACCAAAGGCAAGATATGGACGTTTTTCTTATGGGGCTTCCGGTAGAAATGTATCAGGAAATGAAGTTTTTCCGGGTGCACAAACTATTGTGGGGGCAATGATTACTCAACCAGGTAGAGTTATTGCCAATCAAGACGAGATGAATGCTGCATTAATGGCAGTGCATGCGAAAGTTCATGTTAAAAACGCCGCTAGTACTAGTACAACAGAATGGTCAGACTGGGCATACATGAGCACAAGAATGGATGCTAAATCGGCAGTAGCCAAAACAGCAGCAACAATTTCTACTCCATCTATTTTACAATATCAAAATCCTGGGCCAATTGGTATAGAAACTAATTGGGCGTCTTATCAACAATGGATTACACTGCCTGATAGATTAATTGGTTTGGTAGAAGTTTTTCCTAAAGCAAATGTACCCACCCAAGCTTTTAGTATTGATGGCAGGATTAGATTTACTTACGGTCGAAATGGATTATTAAATCCAAAAAGTTTGATAATTGATGAACCTGGTAAAAGATATTCTTATGGAGATTTTAAAGCCATTATTCATCAGCATGATTTTACTGTGGTTGATACAGCAACGGCAGGTACGATAAGAGACGATGCAAGACTGGCTTCTGAAATTAGATTACGTTTTAATTTATCATCTGGAAACACACTTTATACTTATCCAGCAAATACTAAGAAATTTTTTATTGCAGAAATAAGAAAAGCAGATGCAGTAGGAAACGCCGTGGTGAGCAGATTCACTGTAAACAGTGTAAAAAGTTTAGTAGTGAAATTAAACGGAGCAATTTATGCTTCTTTTAGGAATGATAATACCACAAACGTAACGCTAAATTTAGATACTTTGATGCTAGCTGGCAATCAGAATCAAATTCATTTTACAAGGGGAGATTTCCCCGCTCCGGCTCCATTAGTGGTTTCTTCTGCCACTTACAGTATTGCAGCAGGCCAACAAATACTATTTATTTCATCTAACGAAAGTGCCGCTTTAGGTACCGCATGGAGTAATTTTGATCAAACACTAGCCAGCACTGGTAAATATACTTTACCAGTTAACTTAGTATCATTTAATGGAAGGTATCAAAATCAAGAAGTTAAGTTAGATTGGTCAACTGCATCTGAAACTAATAATGAGAAGTTTGAAATTTACCGTTCTAATGATGGAAAGGAGTTTCATTTATTTAAAACTGTACCAGCGGTGGGTAATTCCACAGCTATTCAAAATTATAACTTAACTGACGATAAGCCACTTCAAGGAACAAATTATTACAAATTAGTACAAGTTGATTTTGATGGAAAAAGTGAAGAATTAAAAATAGTGTCTGTTAAAACATCGGTTATAAATCAACAAGAATTAGAAATTATTTCCTTACCAAGCGAGTTTAAACTTATTGCATTTACAAATCAAAACGAGAACGGTAAACTGATTGTTTATGATTTAAGCGGAAAAGTTATTAAAAGCAGCGTTCTTATATTTTCTAAAGGAGAAAACAACTTTTTTGTTGATAAACCTTTGTCTTTAATCAGAGGAGTTTATGTGGTGAAATTAGAAGTAGGAAACAGACAAATTTCTAAGAAGTTTATTCAAGAGTAATTTTTTAAATATTTATGATTTAAATAGATAGTCGTTATGAAGTTCCAAGAGCTATTTTTATCATCTGAGATTTTACTTCATTATTAAACCTTAAAGATGGTAGATAAACGCTAAAACTAGCAATCACTTTTTGCCTTTGTAGATTGGTGCCGCAATTCCTGTAATTTGAACGGTATCTTCTAAAAGTGCATAACCTTGTTTTTTTATCAATTTAACCTTTTCAAACAATTTGTTTCTACTTAAAAATTAATGGTTTTTCATTCCGAAAACACTTAATCATTACCCTTCGCTTAAAAAAAAATGACTTTAATATTCTTAACTATAAATTTGGTACATAAGTTTATAGTTCATAGAGTGCTTTCAACCAATAATATTTGTTCTCTATCTATTTCGCAACAAATAGTTTGTGTATTGCAACATTTTAGAGCATTAAAACATATTATATATTATAATTTTATTCCATCCAATTATAAAGTAAATTTTACATTATGCTATTCTCCAAAATTGCATATTGTTTTAACTACACAAATACTTAACCTAAAAACCTAAACAATTAAAAATCTCAAATTAAAATGTTATGAAAAAATATTGCCTTGCACTCGATTTAATTAATGACCCTAAACTTATTGAGGAATATGAATATTGGCATAAGGCAGAAAATGGTTGGCCTGAAATAAGAAAAAGTATTATTGATAGCCATATAACATCTATGGAAATATATAGAGCTGGGGATAGATTATTTATGATAATGGAGACTGATGACACTTTTTCTTTTGAGAATAAGGCTCTAATGGATTTAAAAAATTCAAAAGTTCAAGAGTGGGAAAAGTTAATGTGGAAGTTTCAAAAACCCCTAGATTTCGCAAAAAGTAATGAAAAGTGGGTTTTAATGAGTAAAATATTTGATATCAAACAAACTATTTAAAATCATTAATTATCTAAATTTTTTTTTGTGAATTTTTTAAAAATCTCTTTTGTAGTTTTTTTCATAATAAAAGCAACTACATCTTATGCAACAATAAAAGTAAACAGTCTTTTCTCAAACCACATGGTATTACAACAAGGCGTAGAAGTGCCTATTTGGGGTTCTTCTAGTCAAGAAGAAAAGGTAACGATTAATTTTAACGGACAAACAGTTACAACTAAACCTATAAACGGTAAATGGTTTTTAAAACTATCGCCACTAAAGACTGGAGGCCCTTTTCAAATGACCATTGTTGGATCTGAAAAAATAATTATTGAAGATATTTTAGTTGGCGAAGTATGGTTATGTAGTGGACAAAGTAATATGGAAAGGCAGCTAAAGCCTAGAAAAGGACAAAAAGATCTTTTTAATTGGGAGCAAGAAAGAGATCTTGCTTATTACCCTCAAATTAGGCAATATATGGTTCCATTAAAGTTTTCAGAAACTCCAATAGAAGATACATACTCAAAGTGGACCGTGTGTAATTCAAAAAATGTTTTGGATTTTAGTGCGATAGGATATTTTTTTGCTAGAGATCTGTATAAGAATATTAAAACACCCATAGGAATTCTTTTTTCGTCTTATGGTGGCACCGAAGCTGAATATTGGACCAGTAAAAAAGATCTTGAAGAAAGTAAAGAGTTTTCTAAAGTTATCGAAAGCTACAATGCAGCTATTACAAAATATCAAGATGAACTTAAACAGTTTCAGGATAATCAAGATGTTAATAGCGTTAAAGCTTCAAATCAAAACTCAGTAAATAATAAAGATGCTGCGTCTAATAAAGCAGTTGCTCCAGTTATACCCTTTAGAGGAAGAATGCCAGCCGGACTGTATAATGCTATGATATACCCATTATTGTCTTACCAAATTAAAGGAGTTTGCTGGTATCAAGGAGAAAGTAATGTTTTAAGATCTTCAGAGTATGCAAATTTATTATCTTTAATGATTTCTGGATGGCGAAGAGATTTTAATCAAGGTCTTTTTCCATTTTTAATTGTTCAAATAGCGCCTTATAAAACTATGGTTCCAGAGATTAGGGAGGCACAATGGGATGTTACTAAAAAAGCACTAAATACTGCATTAATTGTCACTACAGATTGTGGCGACTCTTCTGATATACACCCTGCTTTTAAACAGCCAGTAGGGCAGCGTTTAGCAACTGCATCTTTAGGTTTGGGATATCATAAAAAAGTTGAGACCTCAGGTCCCGAGTATATAAATATGACCACCATTAATAATAAAGTAGTTTTAAGTTTTGATCATGTGGGTAAAGGATTAGTGGCTAAAGATGGTGATTTAAGGGGTTTTGAAATTGCTGGAGTTGATATGAAATTTGAACCTGCTAATGCAGACATTAAAGGGAAAAAGATTGTAGTATACTCTACTAAAGTTCAACAACCTCTTTTTGTGAGATATGCATGGAGTAATGTGCCAAATGTAAATTTGTATAACAAGAATGGCTTACCTGCAATTCCATTTAGAACTCATCGCAACTAACAAAATTGTATCATTTGCAAACAAAACTTTTTGTTTCTGATAATTAAGGGAAGCATGTTAGGCTAGAGCTGCAATTTTTTTCTAGCCTTTATTTTTATTTATCTCACAACAAAATATAAGACGATTGCAACAAAAAGTCATACCGCAACAGATATTTGAGACTACTTTTGCTTAAGTAATACCAATTATACAACCAATATTAATTTTATTTTATGATGCTGTTTAAAGTCTTAAAAAACTTTCGGGGAGAAAAGTTTAAGTCAATTCCATTTTATATAAATCTTTCGGGAGGTAATTTTTTAACAGTTTTTGATCAAAGCTATTTTACAAAAATATCAAGCCTATTTAGAAGTGTTAGCTTAATTTTCGTTTTATTAACTCTTCCTTTTTTAAACATAGTAAAAGCACAAGTAAATAACTCCCCTTCTAAAATATTAACAAACATATCTGGAAAAGTTGTAGATACAAACGGAGAAGCACTGCCTGGAGTTATCATAAGGCCAAAAGAAGGTTTAGGTGCTGCAACCACTAATAGTAGTGGTATATACAGCATTAATGTTGATGAAAAAAATAACTTATTAGTCTTTTCTTTTTTGGGTTTCGAAACACAAGAAGTAATAATTGGCAGTAAATCTATAATCAATGTAGTTCTAAAAGTTTCAACAAATAAATTAGATGAAGTAGTTGTTCTGGGTTATGGAACAGTGTTAAGAAAAGATTTGACTGGTGCTGTTGGAACAATTAACATGGAAGAAATAAATAAAGCACCGGTAAGAAATATTGATGAAGCTTTGGGAGGTAGAATTGCAGGTGTTCAAGTTACAGCTTCAGATGGTCAACCTGGTTCTCAGGTGAGTATAGTTATAAGAGGAGGAAACTCCTTATCTGCTAGTAATTCTCCTTTATATGTTATTGATGGTTTTCCTATAGAGGATTATGATAACAATTTATTAAGCCCTAATTCTATAGAATCTATTGATGTTTTAAAAGACGCATCGGCAACTGCAATTTATGGATCTAGAGCGGCAAATGGAGTAATTGTAATTACAACAAAAAAAGGAAAGGAAGGCCCACCAGTTATTACCTACGATGCATATTATGGTTTGCAAACAAGACTTAAAGAAATTGATGTTTTAACACCCTATCAATTTGTTAGTTTACAAAAAGAAGCTCTTACACCTGCATTATTTTCAAGTACATACCTAACGCCTCTTAACAGAACCTTAGAAGATTATCAAAATATTAAGGCTATAAATTGGCAAGATGAAATAATGCGTACAGCACCTATGATAAATAATTTTTTATCGTTAAGTGGAGGGTCTAAAACTACTAAGTATTTTATATCTGGAAATATTACAGATCAAGATGGAATTATTGAGGCCACCAGTTATAGAAGATATAATGGGCGAATTAAGGTAGATCAAAGTATAAATGAAAAATTAAATGTCGGTTTAGATGTGGCTTACAGTGATGTTTTACAGCAAGGAACACGATTAGGTGCTACTTACGGTGCGGCTAACCGCAGTTTAATGTATGGAGCCTGGGGTTTTAGACCTGTTGCTGGCACTAATGTAGATTTAATTGATGCATTTAACGATCCAGATCTACCTACAAATAATCAAATCGTAAATCCTTTACAGTCTGTAAAAAATGAGTTTAGAGAAATGGGAATGGGTAATTTGGTTGCCAATGTAAATTTAGACTATGCAATTACTAAGAAACTAAAATTTAAAGTGACCGCCGGAATAAACAATAGGCAGCAGCAATTTAGTAATTTTAACAACTCTTTAACCAGTACAGGAAACCCATTATCTACTTCGGGTTTGGGTATAAACGGAGAGGTTTTTAATAACACAAATAACAATTGGTCTAATGAAAACACATTAACTTATAAAAATAAGTTTTCAAAATTTCATGATTTAGATGTAGTTATAGGAGCAACAGCCCAAGGAACCAGACTAAAAAACTCGCGTTTTGGCGCTAATCAATTACAAAATGATCAACTGCTAATTAATTCATTAGACGAGGGTGATCCGGCTACAGTTGAATCAGGGAGTTCATTATTTAATCTAGCTTCTTTTCTTGGCAGAGTTAATTACGCTTATAAAAATAAATATTTACTAACTGCTTCTTTTAGAACTGATGGTTCTTCAAGATTTGCAAATGGAAGTAAATGGGGATATTTTCCCGCAGCTGCTGTAGCTTGGCGACTTATTGAAGAAGATTTTATAAAAAACATCTCTTTTTTATCCGATGCTAAAATTAGAGCAAGTTATGGGGTAACAGGAAATAATAGAGTGTTATCAGATTTTCCTTACGTTTCACAATTATTATCTAGCAGAAATTTTCAATATCCTTTTAATAATTCTCTTACAAACTCTGGCGCAGCAAGAACCTTGGTTGGTAATCCAGACATAACATGGGAAAAAACAGCCTCTAGTGATATAGGTCTTGAATTAGGGTTTTTAAATAATAAAATTTCTATCTCTACAGATGTATATATCAAAAACACATCAGATTTGCTTTTAAATACAATATTGCCTAGAAGTACAGGTTATAACAACGCATTTAATAATGTTGGGAAAGTTAGAAACTCGGGTTTAGAGATTTCGGTTAATACAATAAACTTTAAAAGCAAGAAATTTAGTTGGAACTCAAATTTTAATATTTCGTTCAATAAAAGCGAGGTTACACAGCTTGCAGACAATCAACAGTCTTTCACAACGCCTATAAGATGGGAAGGAGTATACAACGGTTTAACTCCTTACATCACAAAAATAGGACAACCAATATCTACATTTTACGGATTAATTTTTGAGGGGGTATATCAATACTCAGATTTTAATGTTCTTTCTGGAAACAACTTCGTTTTAAAAGATGAAATTAATGATAATGGAAGTGCCAGACTAAATATTAAGCCTGGAGATATAAAATACAGAGATTTAAACGGTGATGGTACCATAGACTCTAAAGATTATACAATTATTGGTAATGCATTACCAAAGCATATTGGTGGTTTTTCAAATAATTTCAAATACAATAATTTTGATTTTAATATTTTCTTTCAATGGTCATACGGTAATGAAATAATAAATAGCAACCGCTATTTATTTGAAAGTGGTTACGTAGCAAATCTTAATCAATTTGCTACCTATGCTGATAGGTGGTCTCCTACTAATCAAACCTCAAATATTCCAAGATACTCGCCGCCTACTGCGTTTGCCTACTCTAGCAGAGTAGTTGAAGATGGCTCTTACTTAAGATTAAAAACTATTAATCTGGGTTATACTCTACCATCAATTTTAACTAAAAAAATCTCGGTTAATAAGCTTAGATTTTATGTGGCGGCTCAAAATCTACTAACATGGACAAATTATACAGGGTTTGATCCAGAGGTATCGGTAAGAAATTCTGGTATTACACAAGGGTTTGATTATTCTTCCTATCCACAATCTAGAACAGTTACGTTTGGCTTTAGAGCAACTTTATAAACTTTATAAAACTTTAAAATGAAATTAAAATATAATATAATATTGATTGTTGTTGTTGCAATATGCTTCTCGGGTTGTAAAAAATTCTTAGAAACCGAACCAACAGATTTTATAAATGCAGAAGATTTTTATAAAACCGAAAAACAGGTAAATGCAGCATTAGGTGCCGTATATGATCCCTTATCAAGCGATGCGCTGTATGGTTCTTCGTTACCAGTTATTTTAGGAACAGGTACAGATGAGTCTTGGTGGATAAGACCTGCCGATATTTTAGGAGCGGTGCCTTTATATAATTATAATTCTGCAAATATAACCATTGATGGTACCTGGAGTTCTCTTTATATTGGTATTGATAGAGCTAATTTATTATTAGAAAACATCAATAAGCCAGTGATGGATGAAACCAAAAGAAATGCAATAAAAGGAGAAGCGCTTTTTTTAAGAGCATATTATCACTTTTTGTTGGTAACAAATTGGGGCGATGTTCCTTTAAAATTAACCTCTACACAATCTACTGTAAATGTAAATATTGTTCGTACTTCTTCAAATGTGGTTTATGAACAAATTACAAAAGATATGATAGAGGCAGAATCATTGGTGTATGATGTATCAGTTGTTGCAAACGGTGGTAGAATTAGCAAATCTGCTGTTCAGGGTATCCTTGCTAGAGTTTATTTGTATTGGGCCGGTTTTCCGTTAAAAAAGACAGAAAAATATGCTGATGCTGCTTTGTGGGCTAAAAAAGTTATGGATAGCAATAAACATCAATTAAACCCTGATTACAAACAAATATTTATCAATTACGCTCAAGATAAATATGATATTAAAGAAAGTATTTGGGAGGCAGAAATGTTCTACCGAGATGTATCAAACCAAAATGAGGGTGGTAAAATTGGGAATCACGTAGGTATACAATGTGCTAATGTAGACTCTGGTAATGTAATAGGTTACATAAAATCTACTGCAAAGTTGTATAACAAATTTGCGGGTACGGCATTAATCCCTCTAGATGCTAGAAGAGATTGGTCTATTGCCACTTACAATTTGTTAGGAGCTAATACTCCAACAGCACCATTACGTGTATCGTTATTAAACAATACAAATTTATATGAGCGCAATCCTGGTAAATGGAGACGTGAATTTGAGCTTGTATTACCTAGAAATAGAATTATAACTCCTCAAAACTTTCCATTATTGCGATATTCTGAAGTGTTATTAATATATGCCGAGGCTGTAAACGAAATAGATGGTTCAACAACTGATGCTAAAAATGCTATAAACGCTGTCAGAAGACGTCCTTTTATTTTAGGAGTAAAAAGTATAGCAGTTAATTCAGGTGGTAGTGGTTACACTACTGCACCAATTGTTACAATAACAGGAGGTGGAGGCAGTGGAGCTACGGCAACTGCCGTAGTTTCTGGAGGCAGGGTTACAGCCATAAATATTACAAGAATAGGTACTGGTTATACCTCTGCACCTTCCATTACTTTAACTGGAGGAGGAGGCACTGGAGCTACTTTTACAGTGACTAATTATTTAATTACAGATGCTGATGTACCAGCAGACATTACCCAATTGGCTTTAAAAAATGAAATAAGAGACGAAAGATTTAGAGAGCTTTGTTTCGAAGGACATAGAAGACAAGATTTAATTAGGTGGGGTATTTTTACCGAGACAATTAAAGAATTTGCAGACCAAGTCAGAACTACTAGTGTTAATATTTCTATAGCTGGCGACAATTTACTTCCAAAGCATTTATTATATCCTATACCTAGTATAGAATTATCTGTTAACAAATTAGCCACACAAAATCCAGGCTGGTAAAAGCATTAAAAATGAAAAATATTATAATCGCAGGAGTTTTGTTTATTCTTTTTACACTAGGTTGTAAAGAGAAAGAAGTAAGTAACCCAAATTTTGAGGTATCTACCTTAAAACAAGAATATAAAGTAAATGATACTGTAACCTTCAATTTTAAGGGTAATCCAGACATTGTTTACTACTATTCTGATGAGGATGGTAAGAAGTACGAATTTAGAAATAGAACATTCCTACCTGGTACAGTTAATATGTCTTTTCGTTCAAGATTAACGCAAGGATCAACAGATCCAAGAATACAACAAGGCACTCTTAAAGTGCTATCATCATCAGATTTTATTAATGTAGAACCCGGATTTATTGTAGATTCTTCAGCTATAGCAGGTTCGATTTCAAAGTGGAGAGATATTACTTCAAGGTTTATTTTACCTTCAACACCAAGTAATACCCAAGTAAATTCTGGTTCTGTTGATATTACTGATTTAGTAGTAAATGATAAGCCATTATTTATAGCTTTTAGATACACAGACACTGCTCGTGTTTCTCTTCCGCAACGGTTTTGGTTTATCGATAACTTTTCAATCGATAACACAACAATAGATGGTATTAAAAATAATGTTTTCCTATTAATCAATAGATCTCCAATTCCGTTGTTTTCAATTGTAAGTCTTAAAAATCAAAATTTGCGATGGGGAGTTGGTAGCACCTCTGCCCAAATTAATATTAATGGTGGTAACGTTAATAATTCTCCGGATAACGATGATTGGATTATTACCAAACCTTTATTGCCATTTAATATAGTCCCAGATAAATCTGAAGTGATTAAAGGTTTAGCTGATAATGATGTAGAGCGATTTAAAAAAGTGTTTAAAGTACCAGGGACCTACAAAGTGGTGTTTATAGGGAAAAATGTCGATATAAATAACTCTAAAGAAGTTGTTAGAGAATTAACAATTAGAGTTGTAAACTAACAGAGTAAATTATAACTCCATGAAAAGTAAATTATTAACATTAGTGGTAACAGTTGGTATTACATTAGTTTTATCAACCTTCTCTTATGGTTACAAATCTGCAAGAATTTATCATAAAAATTTAAACGGTATTTACACTGCTGGTAACACGTGTTTTATTGATTCGGTATTTAACGTCTATCCTGAGAGAAAAATATACAAAGTGGGCGAAAAGGTAAATTTCAAATTTGCTGGAAATGCAAAAGAAATTAATTATTTCTCGGGAGAACAAGGGAGCATATACAAATACCGTAATGTTAATCAGACAGGTTCTGTAAAAGTAAATATGAGCTTTCAATCACTTGCTAAAGGTGAGGCAACTAGAAATACTTTGAGAATATTTGCTTCTACATCTTTTTATGGTTTTAATGACGAAGGATTAATAGATCCTAAAGTTTTAGTTAACTCTAGTAAAAAAACCTGGGTAGACATCACAGACAGGTTTGTGATTCCTTATACAAATACTGAAAAGTATGTTAATTCAAATAATGCAGATATTTCTGATTTAGCTGAAGATAAAAAACAAGTGGTTTTTGCATTTAAGTTTCTAAAC
Organism: Sphingobacteriales bacterium; assembly: GCA_038237895.1. Classification (GTDB taxonomy): domain Bacteria; phylum Bacteroidota; class Bacteroidia; order Sphingobacteriales; family Sphingobacteriaceae; genus Pseudopedobacter. The sequence continues at coordinate 24,307 of JBBRYE010000034.1, forward strand.
AAAGGCGATAAAAAAGTACCTGTATCTTATGTTATAAAAAATTTAAATATAGAAAATGAAGCTAAAGATGGAAAAAAGTCTACTCTTTTAAATTTTCTAATGAGATCTTCTTGGATTCCAGTAGATGTAAAAAACTCAGAAAGTATCTGGAGCCAAAGCGTAAGAGTTCCTTTAGTAGGAATTACAGGTTCTCTTGGCGAGAGTGAAGATTGGCTAATTTCAGCACCTATCAATTTAAATGAAATTAAACCAGACAAACCTGAGATAGTAAAAAGATTTCAAGATAAAGTACCCCTAGAAATATCGCATGTATACAATAAGCCAGGAATATACACGGTATCTTTTGTATATAAAGAAGCAGATCTAAGTAAAGAAATTGTTAAAGAATTTCAAATAACAATTATTCAATAAAGAAAATTACATATCAAAAAATCATTGAAATGACTAAAAAACAGTTGTTAATGCCATACCTATTTTTATACATTATTTTCTTCGTTATCGGAAATGTCTATTCACAAGAAAAGCCAGACATGTATTTTACTGATTTTGGTGATTTAGGAAAACCTTACGCAAAAGATCCTCAGGTTATAAAAATAAAAGATTCTTATTTTATGTATTATTCTTTACCGGGTAAAGATATGAAAGCTTGGTATATTGGCATAGCTACAAGTAAAGATCTTAAAAGCTGGAGAAGAGTTGCTGATTTAAGACCATCTGCAGATTACGAAAGCAAAGGAATTTGTGCGCCAAGCGTGTTAGTTATATCTGGTAAAGTACATATCTTCTACCAAACCTATGGAAACAATCTTAATGATGCTATTTGCCATGCTGTTTCTGATGATGGAATTACATTTATAAGAAATACTACCAACCCAATTTTTAAACCAACCGGAGATTGGACCTGTGGTAGAGCTATTGATGCTGAAGTAATTAAATTTAAGGATAAATTTTTTCTCTATTTCGCAACCCGTGATAAAAATTACGTAATACAACAGCAAGGAGTAGCTTACACATCTTTAAATTCTGATTTCAGTAGATCTTCTTGGACACAAGCTCTTAACGAGCCAATTTTAAAACCTTCTCTTTCTTGGGAAAAACAATGTATTGAGGCAGCTTCTTGCATTAGAAGAGGTAAATATTTGTATATGTTTTACGCTGGAGGATATAACAATGAACCGCAGCAAATTGGTGTTGCTAGAAGTAAAGATGGTATTAAATGGATAAGATTATCAAAAGATCCATTTCTTAAAAATGGTTTGAAGGGAACATGGAACGAAAGTGAAAGCGGGCATCCCGGAATATTTGAAGATACCGATGGAAAAACATATCTCTTTTATCAAGGAAATAATGATTTAGGGAAGTCTTGGTATATATCAAAGGTTGAAGTTTTATGGACAAAAAAAGGTCCCAAATTATCAGAAGCAGTAACTAGTATTAATTAATTTAAAATGAAAAGAAGAACTTTAATTAAAGGGGCTTTAACAATTCTCCCAACTTATTGGATTAGTAAAGCCCTTGGTGCTGATTCTGGAATTGAAGCTTTTGAGTTTGCTAAAGTTCCATTTAAATCAACTTGGGAATCATTAAAAAATTATAAAACACCAGAATGGTATAAAAATGCAAAGTTTGGTATTTGGGCGCATTGGGGGCCTCAATGCCAGCCAGAAAGAGGCGATTGGTATGCTCGTAAAATGTATCATCAAGGCAGTGAGCAATATAATTTTCATATAGAAAAATACGGGCATCCCTCAGAATTTGGTTTTAAAGATGTTATTAATGAGTGGAAAGCAGAAAATTGGAAACCCGATGATTTGGTTTCTTTATATAAAAATGCAGGTGCACAGTATTTTGTTGCCCTCGCAAACCATCATGATAATTTAGATTTATACGATAGTAAGTATCAATCTTGGAATTCTTTAAAAGTTGGGCCAAAAAAGGACATTATTAAAGGATGGGCAGATGCTGCAAAAAAAAGTGGTTTAAAGTTTGGCGTAAGTGTTCATGCAGCCCATGCTTGGCGATGGTTTGAATCATCACAGATGACAGATAAAACTGGCGCAAAAGCCGGAGTTCCTTATGATGGTAAACCATCAAAAGATATGGGTAATGGCAAATGGTGGGAAGGATTAGATCCTCAGGATTTATATGCACAAAAGCATGAATTAAGTCTAAAAAGCGATGATCCAGAAATAATACACCAACAATGGAATTGGAATAATGGCTGCAACATTCCTGATGACGAATACAATCAACAATTTCTTAAAAGGACATTAGACCTTGTAAAAAAGTATAATCCAGATCTTATCTATTTTGATGATACAGCTTTTCCTCTTTGGCCAATAAGCGATGTGGGTTTAGAATTCGCTTCATTTTACTACAACAAAAGCAATAAAAGTAACGGTAGTACTGAAGTTGTAATTAATGGTAAAATTTTAGATCAAGAGCAAAGGAAAGCCATGGTTTGGGATATTGAGCGAGGTCAAAGCAATAATATTGAACCCTTGCCTTGGCAAACCTGTACTTGTATTGGCAGGTGGCATTACGATAGAAGAATATTCGAAAACAAAGGTTATAAAAGTGCAAAAACAATAGTTCATACCCTTGCAGATGTAGTTAGTAAAAATGGGAACTTATTACTTAGTGTACCGCTAAGGGGAGATGGTTCAATAGACAGTTTGTGTAAAGCAGTAGTAGAGGAAATAGGAGATTGGATGAGGGTAAACCAAGAGGGTATTTTAAATACGAGACCATGGAAAGTATTTGGGGAAGGCCCAGCTTTAGAAGCAGTTGTAGCATTAGATAGGCAGGGATTTAACGAAGGAAAAGGAAAACCTTTTGGGCCACAAGATATTCGCTTTACTACATCAGGTAACAATATTTATGCAATTGCAATGGGGTGGCCAGAGAATGGCGTTTTAAAAGTTAAAAGTATGGGTAAAAATTCGCCACATATTACCGGAAACCTTAAAAAGGTGAATTTATTGGGTTTTGAAAAAGATTTAGCTTTCAATTTAAATGATACCGAGCTTGAAATTAAACTTCCAAAGATTAAGCTTTCTTTAACATATGCTTATGTAATTAAAATTTCCATAAGCTAAAAAGCAATGTTCATAAACAATCAAAAATTCAAAAAAATGGTTAAAGGATCCTTCATCATATTTTGTTTATTATTAAGTATTAGGTTGTGTGGTCAATCAAGTTCTTCCTTTGTTTTAGATATGGTTCATCACAACCCGGGCGAACCTCTTACAATTAGTAAGTTTAATAATCCTAACTATTTAAAAAAGAACGGTTACAACGGGCAAGTAATCAATGATTTTACTTTTGCTCATGCTGCCTTAACATTTGACGCCTTAAATAAAAATATATTTCCAGATGGATCGCCAGAAAGAGCATGGGTGTTAAACGCCGCTAATACTGTTAGAGAGAACATTAAGAATGCTCATAAAGCAGGCTTAAAAGTTTATTATTTCACAGATATAATTGTTTTACCAAAAAAACTGGTCGAGTTATACCACGATGAAATTGTAGATGAAAAAGGTAAAATATCTTTCGAAAGACCTAAAACGGTAGAAATACATCGGTTAATGTTAAACGAATTATTTGATACTTTTCCAGATTTGGATGGATTAGTTATAAGAACCGGAGAAACTTATCTTAATAATGTACCCTATCATATGGGTAATGGACCCATAACAAACGGAGCCACTAGCCATATCAAGCTAATTAATTTATTAAAAAATGAAGTATGCGTTAAGCGTGGAAAAATGGTCTTTTATAGAACATGGTCTTTTGGCGGCATGCATGATGAACCTGATTATTACCTCAAGGTAACCAATTCTATTGAAACACATCCAAATTTAGTTTTTTCTATCAAACATACTAAAGGAGATTATCACAGAACTTTTGATTTTAACCCTAATCTTGGTTTGGGTAAGCATCAGCAAATAGTAGAAGTACAATGCCAAAGAGAATATGAAGGAAAAGGGGCTTTTCCTAATTATGTAATGAATGGCGTAATTAATGGCTTTGAAGAATACAGCACAAATGTTCCTCAAAAAGGAAACAAATCCCTAAACGATATAAAAAACAATCCAAATTTTAAAGGAGTATGGTCTTGGTCTCGAGGGGGTGGATGGGTTGGTCCGTATATCACAAACGAGTTTTGGTGCAAGTTAAATGCCTACGTTATTAGCCATTGGGCACAAGATACAAACCGTACCGAAGAAGATGTTTTTAATGATTTTATGACCGAAAGCGGCATTAAAGGAGACGATAGAAAGCTGTTTAGGGAACTATGCTTACTCTCGGCAAAAGCTGTTTTAAGGGGTCATTCAAGTGCTTCTCTTCCATTTGATAATGCTTGGGTTTGGTGGACAAGAGATGAGTTTCTAGGTGGAATAGATATAAAACCATCAGATAAGTTAAAATCATTTGAAACCAGTTTATATGGGGCATTTGATTTTTTCTACAAAAATAAAATTCTCCAAGCAGCTGTAGACGAGAAGTTTGAGTCGGTAAAACTTTGGGAAAAAATTGTGCAATTATCAGAAAAAATAAAGCTCACAAATAAAGAAGATCAAGAGTATTTAAAAGTATCTGCAGCTTATGGATTGTATTTGCACAAAATAATTGCCTCTGGGTGGGAGGTAATGGCATTGGGATTTATAGGTGATAAGGAAGGTAATTATGATAAGGTTAAATTAGTTAAATCTATAAATAATTACGATAAAGCATGGAAAGATTATGAAAAATTTAAGTTAATGAATAAGTCTAGTGCTTCATTATATAAGCCTTATGGTTTCGTTTTTCAAGCTCCTAACTATCACGAAGAAAAGGGAATGGATAGGGCAGTAGATAATTACAGAAATATTACATCTAAATAATAGCAAACCAAAAAAATGAAATACTTACCATTAACATTTTCTTTTCTCAATAAGGTAGTTTTTCTAGCAAGTTTAATGATGCTGCTTGTAAGTGTTTCTTTTGCTGGAATACAGGCTATTTATTATGTAGATCCAAGTAGCGGTAATGATATTAATACAGGTCTATCTGCACAAAATGCTTTTGCAACAATAGAAAAAGCTAGACTAACTGTTAGAGGAATTAATTC
>JBBRYE010000035.1:0-28872 GCA_038237895.1 Sphingobacteriales bacterium
CCAAATGAGACGCTTAACCATTCGGGAGAATCTTTAATATGATGTTCAAATATTTTACCAATTAGACTTGGTTCTTTAAACTCTTTATTATAGATATTGCTCATTAAGATACTAAAAACCGTCATTGCTAAAGTAGCCACTAAAGATATAATAAAGCATTCTTGAAAGCTGCCCGGATAGCTTTTATTAAATAAAAACGAATCGTAATTTTTCATGGTAAAATGTTTTTCAAACAGGCAAAAACAATAAGCGTTCCAACAGTTTGCATCAAACATTAAAATTTTAAATTTTGATTATTGCTAAAAAAAGATAACTATCAACATTCAAAAAAAATTTATCTCACAATATTTATAATTTTTCTATTTTTGCCTAAACCAACCCAGCTGATGCAAAATTTAACTCTTCTTAGCGGTAAAAAATTCCAGATCACTTTAGAAAGGCTTTGTCATCAATTAATAGAAAATCATAACGATTTCTCCAATTCTGTAATTTTGGGAATACAGCCAAGAGGGATTTATCTTTCTCAAAGGATTTCTGAAGGGTTAAAAAATATTTTGCCCAATGCAAAAATCCAAAACGGAATTTTAGATACTACTTTTTATCGTGATGATTTTAGACGGGGAAACAGTCCATTAGTTCCAAATAGCACTCAAATTGATTTTATTATAGAAGGTAAAAATGTGATTTTAATTGATGATGTTTTATGGACAGGCAGAACAATTAGAGCGGCAATGGATGCCATGCTAGCCTTCGGCCGACCAGAAAAAGTAGAGCTATTGGTTTTGGTAGATAGACGTTATAGCCGACAATTACCAATAGAACCTGATTATATTGGGATAAAGGTAGATTCCATATCATCACAAAAAGTAGTGGTAAGCTGGAAAGAAGCCGACCAAGAGGATAAAGTAGTTTTAGTTTCAGAGAATTAAAAAAATGTCAGAAACAGCGCAAAAATTAAGTAGCAAACATCTTTTAGGCATCAAAGACCTCACAAAAAAAGATATTGAGCTTATTTTAGAAACCGCCAATACTTTTAAAGATGTTATTAACCGACCTATTAAAAAAGTACCTTCTTTAAGAGATATTACTATTGCCAATATATTTTTCGAAAATTCTACCCGTACCAAACTTTCTTTTGAGTTGGCGCAAAAAAGACTTTCTGCAGATGTGGTTAATTTTGCAGCATCAAGTTCTTCTGTTAGTAAAGGCGAAACCTTGATTGATACTGTAAACAACATATTATCTATGAAAGTAGATATGGTGGTGATGAGGCATCCTTATGCAGGTGCTGGTGTTTTTTTAAGTAAACATATAGATGCTCAAATCATAAATGCTGGTGATGGGGCTCATGAACACCCAACTCAGGCCTTACTAGATGCGTATTCTATCAAAGAAAAATTGGGGCAAGTTGCAGGCAAAAAAGTAGTTATTGTTGGAGATGTTTTACATTCTAGGGTTGCTTTATCCAATATTCTTTGCCTGCAAAAATTAGGTGCAGAAGTGATGGTTTGCGGTCCTACAACCTTAATCCCAAAATACATCCATACGTTAGGAGTAAAAGTAGAACACAATTTGATGAAAGCTTTAAACTGGTGCGATGTGGCTAACATGCTAAGGATACAGCTTGAACGCCAAGATATTAAATATTTTCCATCTTTAAGAGAGTACTCTATGATGTATGGTTTAAATAAAAAAATCTTAAATAGCCTTGATAAAGAAATTGTTGTAATGCATCCAGGGCCAATTAACAGAGGAGTAGAAATAACAAGCGATGTTGCCGATAGTCATCAATCCATCATCTTAAACCAGGTAGAAAACGGTGTTGCCATAAGAATGGCAGTTCTATATCTTTTGGCTAGTCAGAAATCATAAAAGTCTTCAAAATTTATTAGCCATTACACTACTATTAAACAAATTGCGTTAACCTTGCTTATTAACACTTGTTAGTTAATTGTGTTAATAAGTACTATAAAGTTGATGTAATTTAGATTTTCCACTTGATATAATTATGCGAAAAATAATCATAATCACTGCCTTATTTTTTTTCACTTCTAATTTATTATTTGCCCAATTGCCTGCTTATTTTGATGTTAATTCGAAATATAAACAAGCATCAGAATTATTTGAACAAGAAAAATATGCAGCTGCATCCTCCTTATTTTACGAGGTAGAGAATAATAAAACTATACAAACACCACAATCCTACAACAATACTTTCACTTCAAATTTAAAAGTAAACAGCGAGTTTTATAGAGCAGTTTGTGCCTTAGAATTAGGTAATGATGATGCAGAACAACTTTTTAAAAGATTTATAAAAAATCATCCAGAAAGTCCGAAATCAAAGCAAGCTTACTTTCAATTTGGTAAATATTATTTTAATCAAGGTAATTATCAGGAAGCTTTAAATTGGTTTACTAAAGTTAGCTCTATAGATTTAACTGGAAAAGATGAAACAGAATACAAATTTAAAACTGCCTACTCGTTTTTTGAAACTAAAGATTATGCTAGTGCAAAACCATTATTCGGTATTGTAAAAGATGATGGTTCTAAATATAGCGAACAAGCCACTTATTATTACGCCTACATTGCTTATGTTGATAAAGAATACCCTATTGCTTTAAAGAACTTTGAAAAACTAAAAAACTCAGAAAATTATAAAGAAAGTTACCCCTATTATATTTCTGCAATTTATTTTTTAGATAAAAGATATGATGATGTAATTGCATACGCAGTGCCAATTGTAGAAAATACCAAGCAGCTAAACGAAACTGAAATGTTGCGAATTATTGCAGCTTCCTATTTTGCTAAAGAAGATTATACAAAAGCGAAAGTTTATTATGAGCGCTTTATGAAACGTGATAATGGCAAAACGCAAAATAATCAGGACAGCTATCAAATTGGCTACACATATTATAAACTTAAAAATTATAACGAATCTATTGCTCAGTTAGGGAAGTTAATTAATGATAAATCTGATTATAGCCAATTTGGATTATATACTTTAGGTGATGCTTATTTAACAAAACAAGAAAAAAGAGCTGCCAGAAATGTTTTACAAGTAAGTTCTTCACTAGACTTTAATAGAGAAATTAAAGAAGATGCTTTATTCAATTTTGCTAAACTTTCTTACGAATTACAATTCAATTCAATCGCTTTAGACGCTATCCAAAAATATTTAAAAGATTATCCCAGAACTAAAAAACTAACTGAAGCTAAAACATTATTAGCTAAATCATTATCCAGCACAAAAAACTATCGTGATGCTATTGATGTGTTAGAGGGTATTGAAAATAAATCGGCTGATGCCAAAGAGGCTTACCAAAAAGTAACTTATTTTAGGGCATTAGAATTTTATAATGAAAGAGCTTTTGAAAATTCGATTGGTTTATTTTTAAAGTCTAACAATTATCCAATTGATAAAGATATTTTGGCTTTATCTACTTATTGGTGTGCAGAAGCCATGTATGAGGTAAGAAAATATGGAGAGTCTGTAAATTATTTTGAGACCTTTTTAGCTATGCCAGCTGCTAAAAAAACCGATTTATTTAATTTTGCGAATTATGCGTTGGGATATGCAGCTTTAGAGGGGGAAAGCTATCCAAAAGCCGCAATCTATCTTGCAAGGTTTTTAAACGGAAACGAGAAAGACGCTAAAACAATAAAAGATGCGACTTTAAGATTAGCTGATGCATATTTTGGCGCCAAAAATTATGGAAGCGCATTAAATTACTACAATCAAATTATTTCTGAAGGTGGTACTAGCGAAGATTATGCGCTATTTCAACGCGGAATTATCCAAGGTTTACAAAACCAGCCAGATGCAAAAATTGCCACTTTAAAATCGCTTTTAAGCAAATTCCCTAATTCTAATTATTCTGATGATGCAGGCTTTGAAATCCCTTACACCTATTTTTTAATGGGACAAGGTGATATTGCGAAAGAAGATTTAACAAGTTTTGTTGCTAAATATCCTCGCAGTTCATATATACCGAGAGCATTGGTTACAATTGGATTAGTTAATTATGATCAAAAAAATGATCAGGTGGCATTAGAAACTTTTAAAAGAGTTGTTTCGGAATATAAATCTACTGATGAAGCGCAACAAGCTTTAAAACTAATCCAAAAGATTTATTTAGACATGGGTAATGCAACTGACTTTATAGATTATGCCAATACTACTTCTATAGGAAACTACACAACTTCTGAACAAGATAATATCATGTTTCAAGCGGCAAACACTCAATATATTAAAGGCAATTGGGATGGAGCAGTTGAATCGGTAAATGCTTATTTTGATAAATTTCCTAAAGCCATAAAAGACAAACAAGCAAAATTTATAAGAGCAGAAAGTTATAAAAACCTCGGCAAATTCGCTCCAGCAATCATCGATTATGAATATATATTAAATGATTGGACAAGTGAGTACACGGAGAAAGCCTTGATAAGCATTTCCAAAATTTACCTCAACAATAAACAATATAATGAAGCAATTGTTCACCTGAAAAAACTGGAAATTGCATCAGAATATAAAGCAAACTATTCTTTTGCAATCAATAATTTAATGGTTGCCTATGCTGGAATCAAAGTGCCAGACCAAACTTTGCTTTATGTAGACTTGGTCAAAAATTATGAAAAATCTTCTGAGGAAGATAAATTAAAAGCTGGTTTATATGGTGGTAAAGCTTTTTTATTACAAGGAGATACTACAAAAGGAAGAAAGCAATTAGAAGAAGTAGCAAAAGCTACTAAATCTATTATTGGAGCGGAAGCATTGTATAACGTTGCCGAAATACAATATCTTAAAAAGGATTATAAAACGTCTCAAAAAACCTGTTTTGATTTGGTAAACAATATGCCAAATTATGATTATTGGTTCGCAAAAACTTTCATTTTATTGGCAGATAATTATGTAGCACAAAAAGACAAAGTACAAGCTATTGCTACTTTAAAATCTGTAATTGATAATTATGAGGGCAATGATGAAATTTTACCCACAGCGAAAGAAAAATTAAAGGACCTAGATACTAAATAAGAACATGACTAAGCATATATACAAAGCAAGTTTTTTAATTTTATCGGGTTTATTTGCCAGCAATGCATTATACGCACAAACTAAACCTGAAGAAAAAACTGTTCCAACAAAAACAACCGTTTCAAGAGATACCTCTAAAACTTCCGTTACTGAGGAGGTTGAAGTGGTTAGATCTTACAGGCCTGTCTTAGCCGATGCTGTTAAAATTAGAAGAAGTCCCAATTTAAATGATATTAGGCCTTTTAATCCCAAAATCACTTATAGCTTAATGGATAAAAGATTGGAATTGAATAGCGGGATTAGGGAATTAGAAGCTCAAAAGTTGGTTAAACTTAAACAAGAGGAACTTAAAAATAACTTCGCAAAATTGGCATTAGGTAATTTAGGAACTACTCTAGCACAACTAAATATCGCAACCGGACAAGACGAAGCTTTACAAGCTGGTTTCAATTTTAATCATTTAGGGATGAGCGGTAAATTGAACGAGCAAAAAATAAGTAAACAAAGTTTTGGAGGATATGGCAGAAGCATTGACGATGCCGTTGTTTTAGAAGGTAAGCTAAGCTACGATAGAACCAGCACCTATTTTTACGGTCAGGATCCACAAGGAACATTCACCAATCTAAATCCAGAAAAGCAAAAATTTAACTATTTTGAAGCTGAAGGTGTGGTATTAAACAGAAATGATGCAGATGAGGAAACTAACTTTGATTATGCTGCAAAAATTAATGCCTCCATATTTAATAATGCTTTTGAAGCAAAAGAAACATCAGTGATTGTTTCTGGCGGGTTAGGAAAAGATTTAAACAAGTTTCATTTAGGTGCAAATGCCATTGTTGATATCACTACTAGTAAAGATTTATCATACAGTTTTAATAATAACTTATTTAAGTTAAATCCATATATCCAATTTAAAACAGATAGGTTTAGGTTTACAGGAGGTGTTAATTACGTAAATGAATTTGGTGCAAATCAAAGGATTAACATTTTCCCTGCTGCAAGTTTAGATTTTATGCTGATAAAAAATTATTTAACCATTTTTGGAAACCTAGGTGGCGATGTAGATAAAACTTTAATTAAGAATTTGACGGATGAAAATCCTTACCTAAATCAAAACGTTGATCTTAGAAATAGTGTAAAAAAATTAGATGTTGAAGGTGGTATTAGAGGTACGTTAGCCCCAAATATTGGATACAAAGCAATGGCTTATTATCAAACAGTTTCAGATTTAAGTTATTATGTTAATGATATCAATACCAAACAAAAATTTAATGTCTCCTATTTTTCAGGAAACACCAATATTCTTGGTTTCGACGCAGAATTAAATGTGAGCTTTTCTGATGATTTTAAATTAGATAGTAAAGTACAAATTAAACAATATGATATTAAAAATGAGCAGTTTGCATGGTTAAGACCGAGTTTCGTTTTAACATCTACGGCTTCATTTAAAATTGTAGATAAGGTTGAAATTTCTGGCGATTTACTTTTTCAAGGAGAAACAAAAGCTAAGATTTTTAATTTTGCACCTATTGTTACCCCTGCTCCACCAACTCCTACGATAGTTACATCGGTAAAAACCATTAAAGCTTTCGCAGATATAAGTATTGGGGCAGATTATCAATACAACAAGCAGATATCTGCATTTTTTAGGGTAAATAACATTTTAGGTAATGAGTATGAAAGGATGCCTTATTATCCTAATTACGGAATCAATATTCTAGGTGGATTACGATATGGATTTTAGTTTTCTTTTTTAATCGGTAACACTAAATAATTACATTTACGCTGAAATGGATATATCGCCTTATTTATTATCATTACTCACACAAAAAGACCAGGTAATCATTCCTGGTTTAGGTAGGTTTTTCAAAAAAAGAGCCGTTGGGTTTTATGATGATGAAAATAAAACGTTTTATCCACCATCAAACAAAATAAATTTCTCTACAGATTATCTTCATGATGATAAATTGGTGCATTTAATCAGTCAGAAAAATGAAACCTCGCTTACTTCTGCTTATGCAATCTTAGATATATATGTTAGAGATATTAAAAATGCGTTAAAAACCGATGATGTTGAAATACAAGGTATTGGTAAATTATCTTCTCTAGACGGAAAATTAATTTTAGATTCTACTGAATCTGAAACTTTAAATAAGACTTTTTTTGGTTTACCTTCTATTGATACACAATCCCCAATCCTCATAGGAACCGATGTTGAAACTTATAGCTTAGCACAACAAGCATTAAGTACAGCAATGCCTTCAGATTATGAAGAAGAAAGAGAAAAAAGAAGCATAACAAGTTTAATTTTGATGATTTTAGCGGTTGTTCTTATTGCTACTGCTGTAGGATTATATTTTGCTAAGCCAGAATTTTATAAAAATTTAATTAGTAATATACAATCCACAAACTTTAATATCAATCCTAAAAAAGCAGATAATCCTGTTGTGGTACAAACAAATAAACAGGACTTACAAAAAGCAGATTCCATTTATAACAGTAAAGGAACAGATGACATTGAAAATAAATTAAAAGCACAAGGTTTTGATGTTGAAAAGCCAAGAGACTCCACTGATGTTTCTGTAAGTAGTAAAATTATCCCTAAAAAAGGAGATTTCAGGTATGAAATCATCATTGGTTTATACATGACTAAAGACGAAGCTCAAGAAAGGGTTAAGCAATTAAAAAGCTATGAAATTAATGCTTACATTTTAGATGATAAAGATGGACCAATGGTTAAAATTAGTGGTGCAACACTTTATAACGATGCCGAAGCTGAAAAAGAATTACAAAGAATAAGGAAGGAAATTAATCCAGAAGCTTATAAGAAAGCTTATAAAATTTTAAAATAATAATTCATGTTTTTACAAGACACCACTGCCTTACAACCATTAGCTGATACTGCCAGCAATGCAATATCTGCTTTACAAGCAACTCCAAGCCAAGAATTAAGCTTATTTGAATTATTAACAAAAGGTGGCTGGGTAATGATACCATTAGCAATTTTAGCCTTATTGGCTTTAATTATTTTCTTTGAAAGATATTTAACCATTAGAAAAGCAAATCGAGATGAATCTCAATTAACAATGCAAGTTAAATCAAGCATTAAAACAGGGAATTTAGACTCGGCAATAGCCATTTGTAAAAGTAGCAATACCCCTCTTGGGCGTATGTTACAAAAGGGTTTATTGAGAATTGGTCGCCCGATAAAGGATATTGAGGGAGCGATTGAAAACGTAGGAAGATTAGAGGTTTCTAAACTTGAAAGTAACATTAGTATCTTAGGGGTTATAGCAGGAATAGCACCTATGCTTGGTTTCGTAGGAACAATAATTGGGGTAATCACTATTTTTCATGATGTTTCTGTAAAAGGCGTAATAGAGATTGGAACAATTTCTGGCGGTTTATATGTGAAAATGATTTCTTCTGCTTCAGGATTAATTATTGGTATAATTGCTTACATCCTTTATAATATTTTAACCGCAATGGTAGATAAAGTTGTTTTAAAAATGGAAACTGATTCTATTGAGTTTATTGATTTATTAGAAGAGCCAGGACGATGAATCTAAGAAAAAGGGCCAGACCACATGTAGAGGTACATACATCTGCATTAAACGATATCATGTTTTTCTTGCTATTGTTTTTTCTGCTAGCATCGGCGGTAGTAAATCCTAATGTGGTAAAATTATTCTTACCTCGCTCTAGCAGTGGTCAAGCATCGCCACAAAAAACAATTAACGTTTCTATTACAAAAGATTTGCAATACTATGTAGAGAAAGAACAAGTTTCTTTTGCAGCTTTAGAACAAAAAATTGCTACTTATCAACAAGCAAATCCAGATTTAACCGTTATCCTTTATGCAGATAATAGTATAGCAATTCAAAATGTAGTAAGCTTAACAGATATTGCCAATAAGCTTAAAATCAAATTAGTGCTGGCAACAGAACCTCAAAAATGATTGCATTAAATCAAAAAAATTCTGAAAATAATTATCCAAAAGCGATTGCTATTTCGGTTGGGATTTTAGTGATTTTATTATTATTAAGCATTTTTTATATCGTAAGCAAAGCCGAACTTCCTGAAGAAGTTGGAGTTGGTGGAATAATTGTTAATTACGGAACTTCTGATGAAGGAATGGGTAATGATTATATGAGCGTAGATGAACCTTCCGTTGACCCAAACGCAAATGGTAAAGCACCCGATAAAATTACACCAAACGAAGAAGTTACTCAAAATACACAGGCAACTAATGCTGATAATAATATTGTAACAGATGATAATTCTGATGCAGTTAGTTTAAACACAAAAGCTAACGCTACAAAAACAGCTCCTACACAAAAAACCGAAGACAAGCCAAAAGCACCAGCAATTAATCAAAACGCACTTTATAAAGGAAATAAAAATAAGGGAACAGGAACCGGAGATGGCAATGGCAATGTTGCTGGAAACCAAGGTAAACCCGAAGGCGATCCTTTAAGCGATAATTACGATGGAACTGGTTCTGGAAATGGTGGATTAGCATTATCACTAAAGAGTAGAAGATTTGTGAATTTACCATCAATTAAAGACGACGGACAAAAATCTGGTAAGATTGTAGTAGAAATAAGGGTTGATAAAAACGGTGTGGTTACAAGTGCAAAAGCAGGCGGCCGTGGTACAACTTTAACGGATCCAACTCTTTGGGACAAATGTGAAAATGCTGCTTTAGGATCTCGATTCAATACTTTAGAGTCTGCACCTGACACTCAAATTGGGACTATCGTTTTCAATTTTAGAGTAAAGTAAATTTTTATTACCACAGAAGAAAGCAGAGTTTAAACACAGAGGAAACAAAGGTTTATTGCAAAGTTAACATAGCTAAACATTTTATTATCTGCGTTAATCAGCGAAATTTGCGAGAGAATCTTAAATTCTTCTTATGAATTCAAATCTCGCTAATCATAAAATCATGTTAATCAAGATTCAGACAAATTGAATCCTAAAACCCAATCCCAACCACCAAAAATATAGCGCTTAAAATCATCATGATAAATACAAAAGGCATAATGAATTTTAGCCAAGCTTTATAACTGACTTGAACCATTAACAATGCTGGGAAAACAGAACCTGTGGGTGAAATCAAGAACATAATTCCTATTCCAAATAAATAAGAATTAACAATTTCCCTTCCGGGGAGATTTAAAATAATAGCTAAAGCCCCAATTATTGGCATCGTTAAAACCGCCATTCCAGAAGAAGAACTCACAAAAATGGCAAAGAAGAAATAAAACAGCATCACTCCGATGATAAAAACACTCGGAGAAAAATGTTGGACTAAATTGGAAGCATAAAACAAGATGGAATCGCCAACAAAACCTTCGTTCAAAATAATAGTTACTCCCCTAGCCAAACCAACAATTAAGGCTACAGATAATAAACCTTCTGCTCCTTTTACAAATTCGTTAACAAAAGTTTTTTCTCCAATTCTTTCAATTATCCCAACCAAAATTGCTGAACCTAAAAACAAAGCCGACATCTCCAAAGTCCACCAGTTAAAGAACACAATGCCCACAATCATGCTAGTGAAGGTTAGGAAGAAAATGGAAAGTAAAACTTTAGTTTTAGCATTTAAGCTTACTGCCTTTGCCTCTAAATCAATATTAAACTCAAAGGCAGATTTTATCACACCATCAATTTGATGTGAAATTGATTTTGTTGGATCTTTCTTAATCTTAGCTGCATACCTTAAAATATACCAAATCAAAATTGCCGTCGCAATTACAAAGAATAAAATCCGTTCGTAAAGACCATCTGTCCAATTGATACCAGCAGAATTTGAAGCAATTATTACCGCAAAAGGATTACTAAAACTTGCTATTCCACCCGTACAAGTACCTCCAAAAACAATGGCTAAAGGAACTATTAAATCATAGCCAGCAGCAATAAATAATGGGACTAAAACAGGATAAAATACAATGGCTTCCACATCCATTCCGTAAGAAGCTCCTAAAAAAGAAAATATAAAAGTCAATATGATGATGAGCAATTTTTCTTTGCCTTTCATACTTTGTCCCAAATATTTAACACCGTTAAATAAGGCGCCAGTTTTATTAAAAACTGCCATAAACCCCCCAATAAAAAGTATAAAAAGAATAATATCGATACTATCGATTACCCCTTTTATGGGAGCTTCTAAAACATCAAGAAATCCTTGAGGTTTCGATACTAATTTTTGATAAGTATTGGGAACAGATATAGGTTTACGAATATCTCCATTTACAAATTTTTGTAAAGGGATTTTTATGGATAAACTATCTAACGTTTTTTGAGTAAAAGGTAAAGAAATTGTTTCTGTTGGAGAGGAAACTACAAAACACTTATTGTCTTGGGAAGATAGTTTGCTATACTCGCCGGCAGGCAAAAGCCAAGTACTTATAGCAGCAACAATAATAACCAACATCATTAATGTTAATGGCGTTGGGAGACTTTTTGCGTTAATTATCTTCATGGAAATTATTAATTAAAAACTAACTGAAAAAAACTAACGCTTAATTAAACTATCTTCTTCCTTAGTTTTCATCTTAACAACTTCATTCATGATAGAATTTGGAACAGCTGCCGTTAGGATGTATTGCTGCAATTTCCAGGTATTTCCTTGTTTTACCAAAACTCCAGAACCCCTACAAATTTTCATTTGGGTGTTAAGCAATTCATCAAACCAAGCAGTTTCAGCAGTTTTATTGAAATAAATATGTCGTTCTATTGAAGTAAAATTCCAAGCTTTTCCATTATCAAAATATGGTTTTGCATAATCCATAAATTGTTTTTTATCCCATCTTTCAGTCGCATCTGTTCCAGTAAAAATGGCACTATCAGTATAAAAACTGAAATAAGTTTGAAAATCTGCATTGGCAGCAGCCATGTTAAAGGAATCAAGCATTAAGTTAATTTTTTTCTTTTCTAAAGTAACATTGATGATTTTATTATCCGTTTTTATTTCTTTTTGATTACAAGCACTTATTATAACTATGATTAAAATAGTGAATAAGAAATTAAAATATTTCATAAGATATTTACTCGTTTTTATTATTAATAATTCTATTTTAAAATTGCCTTAACGATATAAACTATAGCTTTTTTCTGCTCTTAACATATCGTTTATCATTTTCAGAAACATGATTTTATTTTTTCAATTTACTTTCTTCGTTAGCAAGATGTTGTAAATAGTAACAATAAACCAATTGTCCTTTACGAATGCTCGAGAGTCTGAAAAATTCGTTAGCAGCATGCCACTTTTCATCGTTGATCAAAAAGCCAAGTGAATAGGGCGGCGTACCTAAAATTTCTTTAAGCGAAATATTAGCACCACCCGTACCGCCTGTACTAATCTTAAACGGCTCTTTACCGTATACTTGTTTCAAAGCATCTGCTACATAACGATAGGCTTTAGTATCAGAAGATAAAGTATTAGGGCTTGCAAAACTGGAAGTAAATTTATAAGAAACAGTTGCTCCTTTTGGGCATAGTTTGTTAATATGCTTTACCAACAAATCGTTAATATCTACTCCGTTTTGGTTGTTTACCAATCTACAAGTGATTCTTGCTGTGGCATTGCCTGGTACAATATTGGAGTGTCCCTCGGCGGCGGTATAACCACCTTGCATACCTATCACCTCTAGCGTAGGGCGATACCAAACTCGTTCTAAAGGTGAAAAGTTAGTGTCGCCAACTTCCACTGTAGTACCTAATATTTTCATATCGTCGGCAGGGTTGTAAGGTATTTTTTTGATGATTTCCTTTTGCTGAGCCGTAATAGGCAGCACTTTATCATAAAAACCTTCAACAGCAACATTTCCGTTTTTATCATGTAATGAACTTATTATATCCGACATGATTACTACAGCATTTGGGGTTTTACCACCAAACTGACCAGAATGGGCATCGGTATTGGCAGTTTTTATACTAAACTCAAACTGTACCGCACCTCTTGAACTCAATACAATAGATGGTTGAGTTTGGCTGTACTGTGCATCATCGGCGGTTACTGCATAATCTGCTCGAAGCAGTTCCTTATTAGCCTCAAGAAATTTCTTAAAATTGGGGCTACCAATTTCTTCTTCTCCTTCAAACAAAAATTTCACATTAACAGGTAGTTTACCATCGTTTTTCAACATGGCTTCTATTGCCCACATACTTATCATCACACCAGATTTATCATCAGATGCTCCTCGCCCAAATATTTTCCCGTCTTTTATTTCTGGTGCAAAAGGAGGTATTTGCCATTCAGATTCCTTTACGGGTTGCACATCATAGTGAGCATAAATTAAAACGGTAGGTTTACCAATTGCTTTATCCCAACTGCCATATACAACAGGACTTCCATCTGTTTTTATTGTTTGAGCTGTTGTAATGCCGATAGCTTTTAATTTATTTACTATCCAATCTGCGGCTTTTGAAACATCTGGTTTATGGGCTGGGATAGACGATATACTAGGAATAGAAATCAACTCAACAAATTCTTTTAAATGAGCATCATTATTGTCATCTATATATTTTTCGTAAGATGCAAAGGACGATTTGATTTGCTCATTTTTAGCTTTCGCCTTTTGAGCCAAAAGTGGACAGGAAAATAAATTGAGAAATGCGATAAATACAAGTATTGATTTTTTGATTTTCATTCTAAAATTAGATTTATAATTTGAAAATTAGAAAAAATTTTTGAGTAGGTGAGATTTTCTTTTCCAACCCTTTAATAGATTTAAAAATTCTACTACACATAAATAACCACCATTTTTCTTTATGAGCAGTTTTATAGCGGTTTTATGATTTACATAACGGATAAAGCGTTAAAATTAAACCTATCCAAATTAAATAAACTACCCAAAGGCTGTAACCCTCCCCGGGAAAGTTGAAAAGTAAAGGTATTTTTTGCATAGACAATGTCAAATGATTCTATTCTTTTTTGTAGAGTTGTTGTCATAAACTATATTTAATCCGTCTTATTACTAAAAACTAATGGTTAAGAAAACAAGGTTACCATTCTGATAACCAATAAACTGTGCTTGTAAAATAACCAAATCCAAAAAAATTATTACAAAAGCCTTAACACACAAGCTTCTTGTATGGATAAACGGAGGATAATCAATTTTTGGAATTGGCATTTACACTTTTTATAAACTTAATCAAACCATTGAAATAAGTTTTTTGGTCATCATATTGAGAACAATGGCTTCCATTGGTTAATAAAAATTGTCCATTTTGCACTTGTTTGCTCATCCATTCCATATATTTTGGATCCATGGTGTCGTATTTTGCACCAATCATTAAGGTTGGTGTTTTTATTTCTTTTAATCTTTTAGAAACATCCCAACCTTTTAAGGTTGCTTTTCCGGTAACACCAAATTCACTATAACCTTGCATATAGATATAAATATTTGGATTCAAATGACTAAAAGTTCTGTTAACTGATTCAGGCCATTTATCAAGCGGCATTCTTAAAACATGTTGCGTATAATAATATTTAGTAACTAATTCGGTGTATCTTGGATTAGCAAAATCTCCTTTTGCTTCCATGTCTTTTATTTCTTTATACACCTTTGGTGGTAATTGTGGACCTAAAACGTCAGCTGCATATTTTTCATAAGCAGGAATACTCGCCATCATATTAGAAATGATCAATCCTTTTAAGTTATTCTGATATTTCAAAGCATATTCCATTGCCAAAATTCCGCCCCAAGATTGGCCTAATACGTAAAAATTATCTTTGTTTAAGTTCAATGCTTTTCTAACTTGTTCAACTTCTTCTACATAATGTGCTGTTGTCCAAAGTGTAGAATCGTTAGGTTTATCGCTGTAATAGGAATCTAATTGGTCATAATAGATGTATTCTATTTCTTCATTTGGAAAATATCCATCAAAGCATTCAAACAATTCATGTGTTCCTCCTGGTCCACCATGTAGTAGCAAAACTTTCATTTTTGGATTATTTCCTACGCGTTTTGTCCAAACATTAAAAGTACCTTTTGGCGTTTTAATGGGTATCATTTTTATACCACCGGTAAATTGGTCATCTGCTTTTGAATAATCAAAATAAGCAGATTTAGATTCTTTTTTTTGATTGCAACTCATAAATAGACTTACAAAAAATACTAAGAGATAAATTTTTAATTTCATTATTTTAGGTTTTTATTTGTTTTATATCAAATTTAAAAAGTTATTCAAATATTCTTTTTTTAAGTTTAAATTTTAAATGAAATACTTTTTTAAATGAAAGGTTTTTAAATCTCTTTAATTCATCAAACTAATTGACTTCATTAGCTTTTAGAACCCGTAATATATTACCGCCCAATATTTTATCAATATCCTTATCAGCATATCCTTTTTTTACCAATTCTTTTGTGATTATTGGATATTTTGTAACATCATCCATTTCTTGTGGAACAGATTCTACCCCATCATAGTCAGATCCTATCCCTACATAATCAACTCCCACCAATTTTATAACATATTCAATATGCTGTATTAGCAATGATAATGGTGGACGTAAAAATTCTGCCTCTTTTTTATGATTCCAAAATAAATAATCTTCTACTTCGTACTCATTATTACCTAATCTTGTTAATGAATCACTTTCAGTTTTAAATTTTTCAAGAAAAATATTTTCTTTCTTGGCTTCAGTACTATCTAAAAAACCCGAATTAAAATTTATCTGTATCACACCACCATTTTTTGCAATGGCTTTTATCTGGTCATCTTTCAAATTTCGTTGATGAGGGCATAAATTATAGACAGAGCTGTGTGAGGCGATAATTGGTTTGGTAGTTGTTTCAATCACATCCCAAAAAGTAGTTTCTCCAACATGGCTTACATCCACTATCATACCTAATTCATTCATTCTTCTAATCACTTGCTTGCCAAAATCAGTCAGACCTTTATGAAATAAATCTTTTTTGAACCTTTCATCAAAAGCGCTACTTGCCCAACTTGTAGAATTGTTCCAAGTAAGTGTCATATATCTTGCACCACGTTTATACAAAGAATCTAATTTGCTAAGGTCGTTTTCTATCTGATGCCCGCCTTCTATTCCAAACATGGCTACAAGTTTATGTTGGCTAACTGATTTATATAATTCTTTGCTATTTGCTACCTCAACAATTCTATCGGGATTTCTTTTTACTACCGCATCTAAGGAATCCATTTGTCTTAAAGCAAATGCAAAAGGATTTTTTTGATTGCCATCGCTCCAAACAGAAAAAAATTGTACATCCAGTCCACCCTTTTTCCATCGAGTCAGATCACTATGTGTTTTACCTTCCAAATTTTTACCCATATCAAAACCGTACATCACTACTTTGGTCAGAATGTCATTATGGGTATCTATTACAACAGCATTTTTGTGTATTTCACGATAAGATTGCGCACTCACTTTTAAAGCTAAGAGCACAATAATTAGTACGAGTTTTATTTTCATTAAACAATAATCGCTTTAAAAATAATTTTTTAACTAAGTTTTCTGGTATATTCTGATAGTTTTATGATCTTACCATCTTAGATTCCTTTTTTGATAGCAACTCATAATTAGACTTACAGAAAATACTAAGAGATAAATTTTTAATTTCATGATTTTTTAAGCTTTAAGATTTTAGAATTAAATTAGTTATTAATTTAGTTGAGGTACTTATAATTTCGACTTATTATAAGTTTTTGAAAGTTAATTATTTGATCTCTATTTATATATTAATTCTATTTACTTCACTTTCAAATTGCTAAATCCGCATCTTAATGTTTACAGCAAAAGTCAATTGATTATCAACAATCAAAATTTTACCCTTCATTGTTCGTTAATTTACAAGCAGTTAGCTAAAAGCAAAAATATTTTTCTTACCTCAAACATAATTTATTTAATTGAAAGATTTTATAAAACTATCATTTAGTTCTACTATATATAAAAATACATTTTTCTATCTTTGCGGCTTCAAACAAAAAAATTAATGAACCATTCTGTAAAAATCAAAAACGCTTTAATTTCTGTCTATTACAAAGATAATCTGGAACCAATAATTCATCAATTGAACAAATTGGGAGTGAAAATATATTCAACCGGAGGAACTGAAAAGTTTATTAAAGATTTAGGTGTTGATGTAATTCCGGTAGAAGATTTAACTTCATATCCTTCTATTTTAGGCGGGCGAGTAAAAACTTTACATCCAAAAGTTTTCGGCGGAATTTTAACAAGAAGAGCGCATAAAGGCGATGAAGCACAGATTGCAGAATATGAGATTCCGGAAATTGATTTAGTGATTGTTGATTTATACCCTTTTGAGGAAACCGTAAAATCTGGAGCTTCTGAAGAAGATACGATTGAAAAAATTGACATTGGTGGCATTTCTTTAATTAGAGCAGCAGCAAAAAATCATAATGATGTGGTAATTATTGCTTCTAAAGATGATTATAACTCATTAAACAATTTATTAGAAACTCAAAACGGTGAAACTACTATAGCACAACGTAAGGCTTTCGCCAGAAACGCTTTTAATGTTTCTTCCCATTATGATACCGCCATTTTTAATTGGTTTAACCAAGATGAAGATGCGCTCACTGTGTTTAAACAATCAGAACAAAAAGCTTCAGTTTTAAGGTATGGAGAAAATCCTCATCAAAAAGGTTATTTCTATGGCGATTTAGAGGCCATGTTTGATAAATTGAACGGCAAAGAATTATCCTACAACAATTTAGTAGATGTTGATGCTGCGGTTGCCTTAATAGATGAATTTACCGAACCCACTTTTGCCATTTTAAAACATACCAACGCATGTGGAATTGCTAGCCGACCACAAATATTAGATGCATGGAATACTGCTTTAGCTTGCGATCCGGTTTCTGCTTTTGGCGGCGTTTTAATTTGCAACGGAGAAGTTGATGAAGTAACTGCAATAGAGATTAATAAACTATTTTTCGAGGTTCTAATTGCGCCTTCTTACTCAGCGGAAGCTGAAAAAGTAATTACTTCTAAAAAGAATCGTATCATTTTAAAAAGAAAAGACGTTAAGCTACCAAACAAATTATTTAAAACTTTGCTAAACGGAGTGATAGAACAAGATAAAGACAACACCGTTGAAGGGATAGCGCAAATGACGGCTGTAACACATAAAAAACCTTCTGAACAGGAATTAAATGATCTTTACTTTGCTAATAAAGTAGTTAAACATACAAAATCTAATACCATTGTTTTTGCTAAAAATAATACTTTAATAGCTAGCGGAGTTGGACAAACATCTAGAGTTGATTCTCTAAAACAGGCAGTTATAAAAGCAGCGAGTTTTGGCTTTGATTTAAAAGGAGCGGTAATGGCTTCAGATGCTTTTTTCCCTTTTCCAGATTGTGTAGAATTAGCAGCAGCGGCTGGTGTTACTGCAGTTTTACAACCAGGTGGTTCTATAAAAGATCAAGATTCGATTGAAATGGCAGATAAAAAAGGCGTTTCAATGGTTACAACGGGTGTTCGTCATTTTAAACATTAATATTACTTTCAAACGTTTATATTTTTAATTATTATTAAAATAAAGAACATACTTTTACAAAACACAAAATCCTTAATTACACACTAAATGGGTTTATTTAACTGGTTTACACAAGAAATTGCTATTGACTTAGGTACGGCAAATACTTTAATTATACATAATGATAAAGTAGTAGTAGATGAACCATCTATTGTTGCTTTTGACAGAACTACCAACAAAGTGATCGCTATTGGGCGCCAAGCCATGCAAATGGAAGGTAAAACCCACGAAAATATTAAAACTGTTCGTCCGCTAAAAGATGGTGTAATTGCAGATTTTAACGCTGCCGAGTACATGATCCGAGGAATGATCAAAATGATTAACGGTGGTAAAGGCTGGTTTTTTCCTTCTTTAAGAATGGTGATCTGTATTCCATCTGGAATTACCGAGGTTGAAAAAAGAGCCGTTAGAGATTCCGCCGAAATTGCAGGTGCAAAAGAGGTTTATTTAATACACGAACCAATGGCAGCCGCCGTAGGAATTGGTATTGATGTAGAAGAACCAATGGGAAACATGATTATTGATATAGGTGGTGGAACAACTGAAATTGCGGTGATTGCCCTTTCGGGGATTGTTTGCGATCAGTCTATACGTGTAGCCGGAGATAATTTTGATAGTGATATTGTAAATTATATTCGTCGCCAACATAATATCATGATTGGTGATCGTACAGCAGAAAGAATTAAAATTGAAGTGGGTTCTGCATTGCCAGAATTGACTGATGCTCCAGCAGATTTCGCCGTTCAGGGTCGTGATTTAATGACTGGTGTACCTAAACAAATTACCGTCTCTTACACCGAGATTGCACATTGTTTAGATAAATCTATCTCTAAAATTGAAGAAGCAATTTTAAAAGCTTTGGAGATTACCCCCCCAGAACTTTCTGCTGATATTTATCAAACAGGAATCTATTTAACAGGCGGTGGTGCATTGTTAAGGGGTTTAGATAAACGTATCAGTTCTAAAACTAAATTACCTGTACATGTTGCCGATGACCCTTTAAGAGCAGTGGTTAGAGGGACAGGAATATCCTTAAAAAATATTGCAAACTTTAAGTTTTTGATGCAGTAGATTAGTATTGAGAAATACTTTATGGAAAGCAAGGATTGAAAGATTCTTGCTTTTTTGTGGGATTTTATTATGTCCAAGCAGAGTCTCCTTTTTCAGGGACTCTGCGCTAATAAAGGAAAGGCCATGTATTAAGTGTAACAATAAATGATTAGCTAAACATTTCAGTCTGTGAGGACACACACCGAAGAGTTAAATTTTCAAAACATTAACACCAACCTATCAGGAGAGTTAAGTGAAGCGTCTCTCCTAATTCAATAATCAAAAAGGGTTTTCAAACTCTTTACAGCAGATTCCTAAAATTTGAAAACTTTAAGAAATTAATGGTTTTTATTTTGAACAAATATCCAATTTTTCTTAAATTCCCAATATGAACTTTAGAACATTAGGAAAAAGCAATTTAAAAATATCAGAAATCAGTTTAGGAAACTGGCAAGTAGGTGGCAAATGGGGAGAACCATTTAACCATCAAAATGCAGATGAAATCTTAAATAAAGCCATAGACGGTGGAATTAATTTTATTGATACCGCTGATGTTTACGGAGATGGAGAAAGTGAAAAAGCAGTCGGAAGAGTTGTAAAATCAAGATCAGAGAAAATTTATGTGGCCAGTAAATGTGGTAGAAAATTAAATCCTCATGTAAATGAAAGCTATACAATAAAAGCATTAAGAGGTTTTGTGGAGGACAGTCTTAAAAATACAGGTTTAGAGACTTTAGATTTGATTCAGTTACATTGCCCACCAACAGAAGTTTTTTATCGTCCAGAAATTTTTGAGTTATTTGATAGGTTAAAAGAAGAGGGAAAAATCCAAAATCTGGGTGTAAGTATTGAGAAAGTAGAGGAAGGCATAAAAGCGATGGAATATCCAAATGTTTGTTCTATTCAGTTCATTTATAATATGTTTAGGCAAAGACCAAATGAATTATTGTTTGATTTGGCAAAGAAAAACAACATCGGGTTAATTGCTAGAGTTCCCTTAGCTAGCGGTTTATTGACTGGCAAATTCTCAAAAGAAACTACATTTGATAAAGATGATCATCGTAATTTTAATAGAAACGGTGAAGCATTTGATAAAGGAGAAACTTTTTCTGGAGTAGATTATGATAAAGGATTAGCAGCAGTAGAAGAGCTGAAAAAGATTTTCCCAAATGCAGATCTTCCGCAAATTGCATTAAAGTGGATTTTACAATTTCAAGAAATCACTTGTATAATTCCTGGCGCTTCAAAAATAACTCAGTTAGCAAGTAATTTAAAGGTTGAAGGATTGAGAGATTTAGACCCAGAAGAATTACAAGCTGTTAAGAATATTTATAATCAGTACATCAAAAAAGATGTTCATCAAAAATGGTAATCATATTTCTATTTAAAACTTACGAAGTTTTTAAAACTTCGTAAGTTTAACCAATATCATATCTTATTTCAAATAAACATAAGTAATCCCATCGCCACCCCTATCTACATGCTCATCTTCCATTTTGCTGACTTGAGGGTAGTTTTTTAAATAATTTCTTATTAGCTTTCTTAAAATTCCATCACCTTTGCCATGTATAATTTTAAAGTTTGAAAAACCAAACATCACTGCTCTATCAAAGTAACGTTCTAATTCTGCAATAGCCTCTTCTCCTCGTTGCCCACGCAAGTCAATCTGAGGAGAAAATGAAGCGGCATTATCTGTATAAGAAGAAGTGCCAAATGTTTTCACTGCTTTTGGAACACTTTTATTACTCACTTTTTCTACTCTTTTTTTCTTAACGACTGAACGTAACTCGCCGAAGGCAACAATTAAATTGTCTTTAGAAATTTCCAAAACCTGAGCCAAATTTTCTGTATCCAACATCTTAATCCAATCGCCAACAATAATCTCTTCTTCATCTTTCGCTTTAGGCTTTTCGGATGGTTTTATTTGATTTTTTTGCAGCTCTGATTGCAGATTTGCTCTTAAATTTTGTGTAACCGTTTTATCAGCTTTATTTTCCTTGATTTCAGAAATGGTGTTCTCCACTAATTTATTGGCATTTTTGATAATTTGCTGCGCTTCTAATTTTGCTTCTCTAATTAAGTTTCGCTTATTTTCATCGTAATAAGCTTTTAGTTTTTCATTTTCTGCTAAAAGCGAGTTATTTTTCCTGCGTTGTCGGTCTAAATCAATTTTTGCATCTAAAACTTCTTTTTTATCACGCTCTAAATCAACCAAAAGTGTATCAATTTTACGTTGCTGAACGCTGATTTTGCTTTTTGCCAGTTCTATCAATTTTGGAGATAATCCTATTTTTTGGGCAATCTCAAAAGCATAAGAGCTTCCTGGTTTCCCCATTTCTAGTATATAAGTTGGTTTTAGATTTACATTATCAAAAATCATAGAGCCATTTTCAATTCCTTCTGCATGATTGGCGTAAAGCTTAAGATTTGAATAATGCGTGGTAATTAATCCAAAAGATTTTTTCTGATTAATTTGTTCTAAAACTGCTTCGGCAATTGGTCCTCCAAAAAGCGGATCTGTTCCTGTCCCAAACTCATCTATCAAAACTAAAGTCTTTCCTGAAGTGTGCTCGGTAAAATATTTCATTTTAGAAAGATGCGCCGAATATGTACTCAAATCACTTTCTATGGATTGGTCATCACCAATATCAGCAAAAATCTGTTTAAAAATCCCAATTTCAGATTCTGGAGCAGCAGGAATTAACAAACCAGCTTGAGCCATAATCTGCAACAGACCCACCGTTTTCATAGCTACAGATTTCCCTCCAGCATTCGGGCCCGAAACCAACAAAACCCTTACACTCTCATCTAAATGAACGTTTAAAGGCACCACACTTTTGCCAACATCTTTATGGTTTAACATCAAAAGTGGATGTTTAGCATTGATTAATTTTAAGCGAGTTTCATTTAATAAAATAGGCATTTCTGCCTCAATTTTTATTGCAAAAAGTGCCTTTGCCCTTACAAAATCTAACTTAGTTAAAAAACCATGATAGGATAATAAAATAGGAACATAAGGCCTTAATTGATTGGTAAGCTCGGTTAAAATCCTAATAATTTCCCTGCGTTTATCAAATTCTAAATCCCTTATTTTATTGTTTAAACTAAAAACTTCCTCAGGTTCTATAAAAACCGTTTGACCAGATGAAGATTCATCATGAACAAAACCCTTTAATTTTCTTTTATTTTCGGCTAAAATCGGAATACAAATTCTTCCTTCCCTAACTGTTAAACTTCCATCTGCAACCCAATTGTTTTGCTGTGCATTTTTATAAATCTGATCAATCTTTTTTCTAGCTTCCTGCTCTGCTTTAGAAATAGCAGAAGAAATTTCAGCTAATAACCGGGAAGCATTAGGTTTAATTTTTCCTTTAACATCAATAACCGCTTCAATGTGTTTAAGGATATTTTTTTCGATAGGCAAATGTTCAAAAAGTGCCTCCAAATTTGGATATTGCCCTTCCCTATCAGCAAAATACTTTATTACAGAAAAAACAGTTTGCAAAGAACTATAAATTTGAAAAACCTCATCCTCACTTAAAAAAGTTCCTTCTATCCTTGCTTTTTCTGCTAATTTTTTAATATCGAAAAAACTTTGAATAGGTAGAGGTTGATCGTTTTCTATAATGTTTTTAAACTCGTTAGTTTGGCGTAAAAATTTATTGATTTGGTCATAATTGCTCATAAACTGCATTTTATCAACCATTCCTCGTCCCATTTCACTGATACAACAATTCTTTATAGAATTTTTTATATCATCAAAACCCAGTTTTTGTAAGCTATTTTGCGGGTAAATCATTCTTTATTTTCCTTTTTCTCTTGATTTTTATAATCTTTTTCGCCGCTTTAATGCTATCAGCTTTTACTATTCTATTTAGGCTGTCTATAACCAAATTAAAAATTTCATCTAATTCTGTAGTTCTTAAACTGTAATATTTAAGGCTCTTGGTAAACTTAGCCGAATCGATATTGTTTTTTTTGAATACATAATTATACCTTGTATGAGCTTGACGCATTAAGGAATCTGGCTTATAAATTTGATTTAAATAGGCATCTGTAACACCCATATCAAACAAAACGTTTACCATTTGGTCTTTATTAATAATTCCTTTTGATGCATCGTCTCTATTACAAGACAGCAAAAAGAATGCACAAACTATAATTAATAATTTATTCATAATCAATATTTTACGATTTATTTTCAATTAAAATCTAAGGTATTTTGTTTAAGATTCTTGTTCAGATAAATCATTCTTATTTTTGTAAAATAATAAGCTAAAATTACGCATAAATGAGCATTACAGATAATTTAAAAACATTAAAAGCAGAGATAGAAAGCGTAAGTGTAAAATTGGTAGCAGTTTCTAAAACCAAGCCTATAGAAGATTTGCAAGAAGCTTACGATATAGGACAAAGGATTTTTGGTGAAAACCAAGTTCAAGAATTGGAAGATAAATATGAAAAATTACCAAAAGATATTCAGTGGCATTTAATTGGGCATTTGCAAACTAACAAGGTAAAATATATTGCTCCTTTTATTTCCTTAATCCATTCTGTTGATAGCATGAAATTGCTTCAAGAAATTAATAAGCAAGCTCAAAAAAATAACCGTGTTATTGATTGTTTGCTACAGATTTATATTGCAGATGAAGAAACAAAATATGGTTTGGGCTTTGATGAAGTTATTGAGTTATTAGAATCTCAAGAATTTACCGAGTTAGAAAATGTTAGAATTGTTGGTTTAATGGGTATTGCTACCAACATAGAAAACGAAAAACAAATTAAAGAAGAGTTTTACGAGCTTAAAACCTTATTTGATGGTATAAAAATTAGTTATTTTAAAAATCAAGACTACTTTAAAGAACTTTCAATGGGCATGAGTGCCGATTATAAAATCGCTATTGAACAAGGTAGTACTTTAGTAAGAATTGGAAGCGATATTTTTGGAGAACGTGTAATAAAACATTTTAAAAACGAAGAGAATTAAATGAAAATTGATATTAGATATGCTTTAAAAGATGATTGTAGTCGAATTTTAGAGTTGATCCATGAGTTAGCCATATATGAAAAAGCACCTGAAGAAGTTACCGTTTCTTTAGAAGAATTTGAGGATGCGGGATTTGGTGAAAAACCGGTATGGAAAGCTTTTGTAGCCGAAGTTGATAGAAATATAGTAGGATTTTCTTTGTTTTATATTCGTTATTCTACCTGGAAAGGTTGCCGTTTATATTTAGAGGATTTTATTGTTACCGAAAATATGCGTGGGCAAGGAATAGGAAAATTATTATTTGAGAAAACAATACAAGAAGCCAAAGAAAACAATTATGCAGGTATGGTGTGGCAAGTTTTAGATTGGAATCAGCCAGCCATTAACTTTTACAATAAATACAGTTCTGGTTTAGAAAGTGGATGGATAAATGCTTCATTATCTAAAGAACAAATACAAAATTTTTAAAAATGCAAGTATTTAAATTTGGTGGTGCTTCAGTTAAAGATGCAGAAGGAATAAAAAATTTAGCAGCAATTGTTAGAATGGTTCCCCAAAACAATTTGTTAATTGTTATTTCTGCGATGGGTAAAACCACTAATGCATTAGAAAATCTTACTCATAGTTATTTTAATCAACAGGATGACGTTCATCAGCTTTTTGATGAAGTCAAAAACTATCATTTTAGTATATTACATCAGCTTTTTAGCGGTGATAAGCATCCAGTTTTTGATGAGATTGCCAACACTTTTGTAGAAATAGATTGGATTATTGAGGACGCACCAGTTGATACTTATGATTTTATTTACGATCAAATTGTTTCTATGGGAGAAATTGTGGCCACCAGAATTGTGAGCCATTATTTAAATTTTATTGGTGTAAAAACGCAATGGTTAGATGCCCGTTCTTACATTCAAACTAATAATACCTATCGCGAAGCAAAAATAGATTGGGGAAAAACGGAAGATTTAATTCTTAAAAATATCCCAAAAATATTAGAAAATCAGGTTGCCATTACGCAGGGATTCATCGGTAATACCTCAGAAAATTTCACTACCACATTAGGTCGCGAAGGTTCTGATTTTACGGCAGCTATTTTCGCTTATTGTTTAAATGCTACAGATGTAACCGTTTGGAAAGATGTTCCAGGTATTTTAAACGCAGACCCAAAACTATTTGAAGATTGTATAAAATTTGATGAACTTTCTTATCAAGAAGCTATTGAAATGACTTATTATGGTGCAACAGTAATTCACCCAAAAACTATAAAACCACTTCAAAATAAGCGTATTCCGTTATATGTAAAACCTTTTTTATCTCCGTTAGAAAAAGGAACAGTTATTAAAGAAGCTCAGGTTCAAATCTCTACTCCTATTATTATTGTAAAGAAGAATCAAGTTTTGGTGACTTTAAATACCCGAGATTTATCTTTCATTACAGAAAATCATTTACGAGATATATTTAAGGCTTTCGCCGATGTGAATATAAAAGTGAATACTTTACAGATTTCTGCATTGAGTTTTTCAGCGAGTTTTGATTTTAGAGAAGATAAATTTGAGGCCTTTAAAAAGTTAATGGAAAACGATTTTTCATTCAAGTTTAACGCAAATTTAAAGCTGATTACTATTCGCCATGCTGATGAAAAAAGTATTCAAAAATATATAAATGGCGATGTTTATTTAGAACAACGCAGCAGAAATACAGCTCAATTTGTTTTAAAAGATGAGTGATTTTAATCCAGAATTACTCAACCCAAAGGTTCAGGATTTTATACAAAAAAATCTGAAAACTGATTTAACTAAAATCATTTTAAAAGGTTCGCCTTTGCCAAATATTAGTATTCAAGAAATTGCAATACAAATTGATGGTAAAAATAGAATAGAAAAAAAGCTCCCAACCTGGTTTAAAACTGAATGTATTTTATTTGCGCCAAAAATTAATTTAGAACAATCTTCCTCAGAAATTACCGCTACTTACAAAGCAAAATTAATTAACAATGGCGATTTAATTGATTTAACGGGAGGTTTTGGTGTTGATGATATGGCTTTCGCCGATAAGGTAAAAAACGTTTTTCATTGTGAAATAGATGCTAACCTTTCAGCAATTGTTGCTCAAAATTCAAAAGTTTTAGGAAAATCAAACATTAAATTTATCATCGGCGACAGCCAAAAATTTATAGAAAAAACGCATAAAGTTGCAAACTTTTATATTGATCCATCTCGTAGACAAAATAGTCAGCGGGTTTTTATGTTAAAAGATTGCGAACCAAATGTAGTTGAAAATCAAACTTTATATTTAAAAAAAGCAGATAAGGTAATTATTAAAGCTGCCCCTATGTTAGATATTGCTGCAGGTTTAAAAGAATTAAAAAAAGTAAGTGAAGTGCATATTATCAGCTTAAATGGCGAGTGTAAAGAGTTATTATTTGTATTAGAAAATAAGGAAATATCAGAAACAAAAATTATTTGTGTGCTAATTAATCAACATCAAGAAAATATTTATGAGTTTTTTAATAGTGAAGAAAAAAATATTCAAAACCAGAGTTTTGCCATTCTACAATATCTTTACGAACCCGATGCAGCAATTTTAAAAGGGGGTTTCTTTAAATCTTTAACTCAAAAATTTGCTGTTAAAAAACTAAATCCTAATACGCATTTATACACTTCTCAAGAAATAACAGAAAATTTCCCTGGTAAAACATTTAAAGTTATCCAACAAATTCCATTCAATAGTTTTTCATCGGCGAAAGCCACAAAAAAAGCAAATGTGGTTACCAGAAATTTTGATTTAAAGCCCGAAGAAATTAAAAAGCAATTTAAAATTAAAGATGGTGGAGAAGATTTCTTGTTTTTCATCACCGATTTTAAAGAACAGAAACAAGTAATTTGGGCTAAGAAAGTTTAGCTGATTTGTCATGTCAAATAAAACGATTAAGAAACCGCGTCATGTCGAGGAACGAGACATCTCACTTATAGGTATCCACCAAAAAATTGTACGTATGAAATGACAACTTTGCAATTGAGATGTTTCATTATCATTCAACATGACGAAATTTATACTTCAAAACTAATCAAATCCTCCACTCCTATTCATTTTCTTTAAAGCTTGTATCCGTTTTTGGTCTAACCTTTTTGCTACAGCGGCTTTATTGGGTTTAGAAGGTTTTCTAGGTTTCTCTACAATTAAACTATTCCTTATCATACGAATTGCTCTTTTTACAGCCAATTCTTTATTTCTGAGTTGGGTTCTTTCTTCCTCAGAAAACAATTGAAAGGTATTTTCTTTATTGATTCTGTTTTTAAGTTTTTCCGCGATTATAAGTTTTTGATCCTCAGAGAAAACTACAGAATTTTGGAAGTCCCAATTCAATTCTACTTTAGTTTCTACTTTATTTACATTTTGTCCACCTTTACCTCCGCTTCTAGAAGTTTTAAATTTAAACTCCTTTTCTAATTCTTCTGTTATGATTTTCATAATTAAAGCTAAATTAGCGATGAAATGCTTAAAAACATTATTCTAATTATTTTAACTTTTTTCTTGGTTGATGTTGCTACAGCGCAAACGGGCGGTAAAGGAGTTTTTAGATTTCTAAATCTTCCAAATTCTGCAAAAGTTGCTGCTTTGGGTGGAGCTTTTCCATTAGCTAACGAGTTAGAATTTACAGAAACTTTTAAAAATCCATCATTAATTTCTAAAGGACATTTAAGTACAATTGCTTTGAACTACAGCAATTATATTAGTGATATCAACTTTGGTTCTTTGCAATACGGACTCAAAATCAAAAACGAGGCTTTAAGCTTGGGATTGATGTATATCAATTACGGTAATTTTGATGAAGCAAATGCTAATGGCGAATTAACAGGAAATACTTTTAATGCTGCCGATTATTTGCTCAACATTGGGTATGGAAAAAATTATAAAAACAAGCTTTTTTACGGTGCAAATGCTAAAGTAATTTATGGTAATTATGAAAGCTATAATTCTATCGCCTTAGCAACAGATATTGCTTTTTCTTATGTTGATACCGCCAAAAATTTCTCTTCTGGTTTAATCTTCAAAAATATTGGTTATCAAATAAAACCATTTAATGAAATAAAAGAAAATCTGCCTTTTGAGATTTCCATAGCCTTATCAAAAAAGTTAAGATATGCTCCTTTTAGGTTTCACTTAACTTATGATAATCTGCAAAACTTTAATCTTACTTATCAAAATAACAACACTAACCAAGAAATTGATTTGATTACAGGGCAACCAATTATCAATAA
>JBBRYE010000036.1:0-27808 GCA_038237895.1 Sphingobacteriales bacterium
AATAAACCCTTTTTCAATTAAAGTTTTCAAATAAAACATGCACTCATCTTCATCCTGAAAATATAATTGACAAATTGAATAAGTGTTATTCCAAAATTCTTTCAACTCTATTAAATCCCCGTCCTTAGTTTGCATTTTAAATAAAAACTCAAATAGATTATCAAGCTTTTCTTGAGGAAGAATTGGATAATTATATTGGCTTATAGTTTCTGAAATTTGTAAATCATTTATAATACTTATTCTTTTTGGCCATAAACCATTTAAAATTAATCCTTTTATAATATGAGATTGTGATTGAACAACTTTTGAATTTTCAGATGTAAACCATTCACTTATATTAAAATAATACTCTTCTTTTTCAATTTTTAAATAATATTCATAGCCTTCTTTACCTTCTGTATTCACAAATTCTACGGGGAAACCAGTTAATAAACAAACATCAGTATTTCTTGTTCCCATTCTAATTTCTTAAAGGCTTTCCTTTTGTAATTATTGATTGAATCCGTTCAAGTGTCTTTTTCTCTCCGCAAAGTGATAGGAAAGCCTCCCGTTCTAAATCCAATAAATATTGCTCGGTAACAAGAGTTGGTGCAGATAAATCGCCACCACACATTACGTAGGCTAATTTTTGTGAAATTTTTTGATCGTGGTCTGATATGTAATTTCCCGAACGCATGGTATTTGCTCCGGCATACATCATTCCTAATCCGTATTTGCCAAGCACTTTAATATCGCTTCGGCGAACGGGTTGGGTATAACCTGCGTTTGCTAATTCTAAAGCTTTTTCCTTTGCATCGGCGATGAGCCTGCTCCTATTCATTGATATAGAAAACTTATCTTTTTGTAAGTAACCTAAATCGTAAGCCTCTAAACCGGAAGTAGAAACCTTAGCCATAGCTATAGTTAAGAATTTTTCTTTTAGCACATTTTGTTCGATTTGATCGTTTACAAACTCGTCTGATGCTCTTAAAGCAAACTCTTTGGTTCCGCCACCGCCAGGAATTAAGCCAACTCCAAATTCTACCAAACCCATGTAAGTTTCGGCGTTTAGTTGCACATAATCTGCATGTAGTGCAAACTCACAACCGCCACCTAAAGTAAGGTTATGCGGAGCAACCACTACCGGAATTGAAGAATAACGCAAACGCATGGATGTATTTTGGAACATTTTAATGGCCATATTTACTTCATCCCATTCTTGCTCTACGGCCATCATAAATATCATCCCAACGTTTGCACCGGCAGAGAAATTTGCACCATCGTTACCAATCACTAAACCGCGGTAATCTTTCTCTGCAATATCAATGGCTTTGTTTATTCCTGCTAAAACTTCGCCACCAATGGTGTTCATTTTGGTATGGAATTCTAAGTTTAAAATGCCATCACCTAAATCGGTCAATGTGGTTCCAGCATTTTTCCAAATGGTTTTGTTGGCTTTTATATTATCTAAAATAATAAAAGCATCCTGACCTGGAATTGCTTTGTAAGATTTTGATGGAATGTCGTAATAAGTCTTGTTGCCATTATCGATTTTGTAAAAAGAAGTGTTTCCGGCTTCCAACATTTCAGCAACCCAAACTGCAGGATTTTTGCCATTGGCTTTCATCATCTCCACACCTTCTTTCACTCCTAAAGCATCCCAAACTTCATACGGACCTAACTCCCATCCAAAACCTGCTCGCATGGCATCATCAATTCGGTACAATTCGTCGGAGATTTCTGGAATTCTGTTCGATACGTATTCAAATAATCCTGAAAAGGAAACCCTGAAAAACTCTGCGGCTTTGTCTTTTCCGGCAGCAAAAACTTTCATTCGCTGACGCAGATTTTCTATAGGTTTCGTAGCATCCAGCGTATCTGATTTTACCTTATTTTGTAGTCGGTATTCTAAAGTTTTTAGATCTAAAGCTAAAATCTCCGTTTTACCGTCTTTATCCTTTGTCTTTTTATAAAAACCCTGCCCGGTTTTATCTCCCAACCATTTGTTCTCTTGCATTTTCTGAACATAACCTGGCAAAACAAAAACTCCTTTTTGCTCGTCGTTAGGTACGTTTTGCGCTAAACCGTTAGCCACGTTTATCATGGTATCTAAACCTACCACATCTGTAGTGCGGAAAGTTGCAGATTTTGGTCGGCCTAAAGCCGGACCAGTAAATTTATCTACCTCTTCTACCGTTAAATCCATTTTCTCTACCAAATGCAAAAGCGACATGATAGAGTAAACGCCTACTCTGTTAGCAATAAATGCTGGAGTATCTTTACATAAAACTGTGGTTTTACCTAAAAATTTATCGCCATAGTGCATCAAGAAATCAACTATTTCTGCATCTGTATTAGAAGTTGGGATAATTTCTAAAAGTCTTAAATATCTTGGAGGGTTAAAAAAATGCGTTCCGCAGAAATGCTTTTTAAAATCTTCAGAACGTCCTTCTGCCATCATATGAATTGGAATTCCAGAAGTATTTGAAGTAATTAGCGTTCCCGGTTTTCTAAACTGTTCTACTTGATCGTAAACTATTTTCTTAATTTTTAAATTTTCTACTACAACTTCAATGGTCCAATCGCAAGTAGCAATTTCTTTCATATTGTCTTCAAAATTTCCTGTTCTGATTTTACTCAAAACAGATTTATTATAAACAGGAGAAGGATTTGATTTGGAAGCAAATGCTAATGCATCATTAACAATTCTATTTCTAACTGTAGGAGTTTCTAAAGTTAAACCACTCGCTTTTTCTTTATCGTTCATTTCTTTCGGAACAATATCCAAAAGCAAAATTTCTAATCCAATATTCGCAAAGTGGCAAGCTATTCTGGAACCCATTATTCCCGATCCTAAAACTGCTACTTTTTTGATTGATCTTTTCATAAAATTATTGTTTTTATCAAGGTTTGTAAGTGGTAGTGAGATCATTAATTAACTTTAATGATAAAATAAGCTGCTCCCTTTGTTCTATTGATAAATGGGCATCTAAATGATCATTAAATTTACGAACTACTACTCTTGCTAAATGGCGCTTTTCTTTTCCTAAATTTGTTAAATAAAGTTTAACAGACCTTTTATCAGTTAAATGGCCTTCCCTATAAATTAAGCCATCATGTTCTAAATTATTTAACATCCTACTTAAACTTGTTGATTTTAAACCTAGCAATGCTGCAACTTCTGAAACGGTAGTTCCTTCAATTTCATCAATATTTATTAATAAATAACCAACAGATTGTGTAATTTCAAATTCAGAAGCAAGCTGATTATATTTATTTGCGATGTTTTGCCATGTGATCTTTAAAAAATAATCAATGGTTTCTTGATGTTTCATTTAAAAAAGTTTAATTAGGTGTTTCAAATGTAAGTAACTCAAATTTATTATGCAAGCATAATAAATTTTATTAAAATTAATGATTATTAAAGAGTTTTTGGTTTAATTTTTGCTTAATTGTGGAGATTAAAAACCCTCAAAAAACTTGTAGAATGAATAAATTTTTATAATGATTTTAGTTGTAGACGATAAAGAGGAGAATATTTATTCTTTAACAAAATTACTAGAATCTAAAGACTTTGAAGTTGATAGTGCACCATCTGGAGAAGAAGCCTTAAAAAAAGTTTTAAAATATGATTATGCTTTAATTATTCTTGATGTGCAAATGCCCATCATGGATGGTTATGAGGTTGCGGAAACACTCGCTGGTTTTAATAAAACAAAAAATATTCCTATTATTTTTTTATCAGCTGTTAATACTGATAAGCAATTTATTGCTAAAGGATATGAATCTGGCGGTATAGATTACTTAACAAAACCTGTAGATCCTGATATATTGCTGTTAAAAGTGAATACTTTTTTAAAGCTTTATAGACAAAATAAAGAATTAAAAGAGATACAAGATGCATTAAAGTCGGAAATAGACATTAGAAAAAGAGTACAAATTGAGTTGAAAGAAAGAGTAGAACAATTACACTATACATTAGAAGCATTACCATTAATTGCTTTCACAGCAGATGAAAATGGAAAAATTGATTTTGTAAATCAAAGATGGATGCAATTTTCTGAAAGTGATCAGATTTTCCCAAAATCTCATCCAGAGGATAAAAATATTGAATTGGAGTTTATTAACGCAATTATCCAAAATAAAAAGCTTGAATTAGAAGTAAGGCTGCAAAAATTAGATTCAGTAGAATATTGCTATCATTTATTAAAGATAATTCCAATCAAAGAAAATGGTAACCAAAATAAATGGATAGGAACTTTTACCGATATTGATGCTCATAAACAAATCGAAAAAAAGAAAGACGAATTTTTAAGCATTACCAGCCATGAGTTAAAAACCCCTTTAACAAGTATAAAAGCCTACATACAATTGCTGGCCAGAAGTTTAAAAAATCATGAATCTGCTCAAATAAAAACCTATATAGAAAAAGCACAATTACAGGTTGGCAAATTAAATGATTTAATTTCAGACTTATTAGACATTTCTAAGATTGAAAGCGGAGAATTAAAACTTAATAAAAACAATATCGATATAAAAACTCTGATTGAAAGTTGCGTTGATACCATACACCAAACTCATCCCAATGCTGTGTTAAAAGTAATCGGCAATGTTTCATCAAAACTAATTGAAGTTGATGGAATAAGAATTGAGCAGGTTCTTTTAAATTACCTAACTAATGCTTTAAAATATTCTCCTGATCACCAAATAGTAAATATTATTAGAGAAGATTTAGAAGATGAAATTTTAATTAAGGTTAAAGATAAAGGAATTGGCATACCAGAAGAAAAACAAAAAAATGTTTTCGGAAAGTTTTATAGGGTAGAAGAAACATCTTTAAAGTTTCAAGGATTAGGTATTGGCTTATATATTTGTGCCGATATCATTAAAAAACATCATGGTAAATATGGCGTTAAAAGCGAGCCAAATAAAGGTTCTGAATTTTATTTTAGTTTGCCCAAACAATTATTAAAACAAGATTAAATAAATGAAATCTAATTTTTTAAGAAATCTCCAAATCGGCTTTTCAATTTCTTTTTTTTTATTGATTGTAAGCTCTGCAGCTTCATTTATATCTATTAAAACTTTTAGAAACAACCAAGATTCTGTAGAACATACCCTTAGGGTTTTAACTACAATTGATAACATCAATTTAAATATAAAAGATAGAATTATTGGGATACGTGGAAGATTATTAAACAATGATCCCAGATTTTCTAAAACTTATTATTCTAGTCTCGTTAATGCCGATTCTTTAACTAATAACCTAAAATATTTAATTTCTGACAATCCTTTACAAATAAAAAACATTAATTATTTAAGATCATCATTAAACTTATATAAAAAAATTACAGAGAATTTAATGGAGATTGTTAAAAGAAATAAGATTGTTTCTTTTAATAGCATGGATGAAGCAAGAGTGCAAAGTGAGAAATGTCTTTCAATTTTAATGGGCATGAAGCAAATTGAAAGAACCCTTCTTGAAAAAAGAAACGAAAACAGCAATAAGTCTGCCGGCACAACTCCTATTCTTTTAGTAATAACATCATTGCTATCCCTATTGATTACTTTAGTATTCTACTTTAAAATTAGATCTGACTTTAAAAAGCGTGAAGATTTAAAAAACGAATTGTTAACAAGAGAAAAAGATACCACAGATAGCATACTGAAAATAGCAGAAATAGCACACCAAATTTCTCTAGGAGATTTTAGTACAAGGGTTAACGCAGATGATTTTGGCTTATTAAGTAAAATAAGCAATTCTTTAAATTCTATGGCCGAATCTTTAGAATTATCTTTTGGTAAAATAAATGATGAAGAATGGCTGCAAAAAGGAATTGCTTCACTTAATGAAAACTTATTAGGAAATAAAACAGTGATTCAGATTTGTGAAGAATCTCTGCAAGAATTAATAACCTACGGACAATGCCAAGTGGGCGGTCTTTATATTTTTGAAGATGGAAAAATTAATTTAAAAAGTACTTATAACAAAGAGGCTTTTATGAAATCCTCATTTAATGAAGGCGAAGGTTTAATTGGACAAGTTTTTAAAGATGGAAACTTAAAAATTATTGATGATTTAGGACCCGAATATTTTATTACCACCGCTAGCGGAAAAATAAAAATAAATCATTTAATGTTAATTCCTATTAAAAATGATAATTCCACAATTGGCATAATAGAATTGGGTTGTAGTTCTAAATTTACTGATGTTGATATAATATACCATCAAAATTGTGGAGTAAGTATTGGCGCTGCTGTAGTTAGCGCAAAATTTAGAAGGCATATTCAAAATTTATTAGAAGAAACACAAACCCAAACAGAAGAATTACAAGCCCAACACAACGAGTTAGAAAACTTAAATGCAGAATTAGAGGCTCAAACGCACAAACTGCAAGCCTCAGAAGAAGAATTGAAAGTTCAACAAGAAGAACTTCAACAATCTAACCAAGAATTAGAAGAACGTTCTAAATTATTAGAAGAAAAAAATCATTTAATAACCGATAGAAATTTAGAAATTCAACAAAAAGCAGAAGAATTAGCTTTAAGCACCAAATATAAGTCAGAATTTTTGGCAAACATGTCGCATGAGTTACGTACACCTTTAAATTCTATTCTTCTTCTTTCCAGATTATCTGCAGAAAATCCAGAAGGAAATTTAACAGAAGAACAAGTAGAATCTGCAAAAGTGATTCAAAGCTCAGGCAATGGTTTACTTTCATTAATTGATGAAATTTTGGATTTATCTAAAATTGAAGCCGGCAAAATGGAAATTGATTTTGAAAAGGTTGACATAAAAGTTTTAAAAACGGAGCTTCAAAATTTATTTAAACCTGTTGTGAGCCAAAAAGCAATTGAACTCAATTTTAATTTAGATAAAGAAGCTAATGAGATTGAAACTGATTATTTGCGCTTAGGGCAAATTCTTAAAAACCTACTTTCTAATGCTATTAAATTTACTTCTGCCGGGAGTGTAAATCTAAATATTATCAAAAAAGAGAATAATTTTATTTTTGAAGTTAAAGATACCGGAATTGGGATTTCAAAGGATAAGCAAAAACTGATTTTTGAAGCCTTTCAACAAGAAGACGGCTCTACAAAAAGAAAATATGGTGGTACCGGACTTGGGTTATCAATTAGCAGAGAATTAGCCAAATTATTAGGAGGCAAAATTGATTTAGAAAGCGAACCCGGAAAGGGAAGTACATTTACCGTTACGCTACCTCAAAGCCGTATAATAGAAAATTCTGAAGAACAAACAAGCATAGAGAAAGAACAAATTATTGATATCAAATTAGAAGAATATTCTCCTTCCTTTTTAAGCGATAAAATTCCGGAAGCCATTGAGGATGATAGACATAATATACAAAAGGGAGATAAAGTTATTTTAATTGTAGAAGATGATACCTTGTTTGCCAAAACGCTAAGAAATTTTGCGCAAAAGCAAAACTTTAAAACAATTGTTGTGGTGCGTGGCGATTATGCATTGCCGGCAGCTTTAGAATTTAATCCTTGGGCAATATTATTAGATATTCAACTTCCCATTATGGATGGATGGATGATTATGGAAGCTTTAAAAAATAATCCTCAAACAAAGCACATTCCTGTACATATCATGTCGTCTTTACAGGCTAAAAAGGAGAGTATGTTAAAAGGAGCCGTAGATTTTATCAATAAGCCTTTTGCTGTTGAAAACATGAACGGTATATTTTTAAAAATTGAAAATGCTCTTAATAAATATCCAAAAAAAGTTTTAATAGTTGAAGAAAATGCAAAACATGCCAATGCTTTATCTTATTTCTTAAGTAATTTTAATATTTCTACAGAAATAAAAAACAATATAGACGATAGCACTAAAACACTTCAAAATAATGATGTTGATTGTGTTATTTTAGATATGGGTATTCCTTATGAAAACGGATACGATACTTTAGATTCCATCAGGCAAACTCCTGGATTAGAAAATTTACCCATTATCATTTTCACAGGTAAAAATATATCTAAAGTAGAAGAGCTAAAGATTAAGAAATATGCAGATTCTATCATCGTGAAAACGGCACATTCTTACCAAAGAGTTTTAGATGAGGTTGGATTGTTTCTACATTTGGTAAATGATGATAAAATAGAAAAACCAATTAGTTCTTTTAAAAAATTAGGACAACTTACAGAAGTTATAAAAAACAAAACGGTTTTGATTGCAGATGATGATGTTAGAAATATTTTCTCCTTATCAAAAGCATTAGAAAACCATCATATGAAAGTAGTTAGCGCTATTGATGGGAAAGAAGCTATGCAAAAGTTAGGAGAAAACCCAAATATAGATATCGTTTTGATGGATATTATGATGCCAGAAATGGATGGATATGATACCATTAAGGAGATTAGAAAACAAGCTAAATACAAAAATTTGCCAATTATTGCGGTTACTGCAAAAGCGATGACTGGTGATAGAGAAAAATGTATGAAAGTAGGAGCATCAGATTATATATCTAAACCTGTAGATATTGATCAATTACTATCATTATTAAGAGTTTGGCTTTACCAAGGATAAAATATGAATCAAAAAAGTGCCATTTTAATTGTTGATGATGATCCTAGAAATATTTTTGCTTTAAAAATGGTTCTAAAAGCTAGAGGATTTAATTGTGAAACAGCCACTAATTTTACTGATGCCTTAAATATCTTAAAATCTAATAAAGATGTTAAGTTGGTATTAATGGATATGATGATGCCAGATGTTGATGGATATGAATCTATAGCACATCTAAAATCATTAGAAGAGTTTAAACATTTACCAATTATCGCAGTAACCGCACAAGCTATGGTTGGGGATAAAGAGAAATGTTTAAAAGCAGGGGCCGATGGATATGTATCTAAACCTGTAAACGTTGATCATTTATTGGTTTTTACTGATAAATTTTTATAAAATGATAGCTGCGGATATTGTTAGTGAT
This sequence comes from Sphingobacteriales bacterium, assembly GCA_038237895.1. GTDB lineage: Bacteria > Bacteroidota > Bacteroidia > Sphingobacteriales > Sphingobacteriaceae > Pseudopedobacter. The sequence goes on from JBBRYE010000036.1 coordinate 8,934, forward strand.
GAAGATTTAGAACTTTTATTAATTGAAGTTGCAAGTTTATACGGATATGATTTTACTGAGTATAGTAAAGCATCTATAAAAAGAAGAATAAATAGAATTTGCTTAATAGATAAACATAAAAGCTTTGCAGAATTACGCTATAAAGTTTTAAATGACCAATCTTATCTAAGTAGATTTATAGAAGAAGTTACAGTAAACGTAACTGAAATGTTTAGAGATCCCTTTTTTTACAAGGAATTAAAAGAAAAAATTATTCCTCAACTTGGCGTAAATCCATATATAAAAATTTGGATAGCTGGCTGTTCTACTGGTGAAGAAGTTTATTCTATTTCAATCTTACTCCACGAGGCTAATTTGGCACATAAATCTATAATTTATGCCACAGATATTAATCCAACAGTTTTAGAAAAGGCAAAAACTGGGATTTACCCAATTAATCAAATGAAACTTTATACAGAAAATTATCAGAATGGCGGCGGTACCGAAGATTTTAGCAGCTATTATTCTGCCAATTATGACCATGTAAGTTTTAAAGAATATTTAAGAAAAAATGTTATTTTTTCTACACACAACCTAGCATCAGACCGTTCATTTAACGAGTTTCAGTTAATAATTTGTAGAAACGTTTTAATTTATTTTGATAAGGTTTTACAAGATAAAGTATTTAATCTATTTGATGCTAGCTTAGAACCATTAGGTTATTTAGCTTTAGGATCAAAAGAAACCATTAGATTTTCTAATTTAAACCAAACTTATAAACAAATAGAAAAAGAAAAAATTTGGAAAAAAATAAAATAAACCTCGGTATAGAAATTTTAGTAATTGGTGGTTCTGCAGGCTCCTTTGAAGTTTTACTTCAAATTTTACCTAATATAAAACCCAATCTTAAATTTGCTGTCTTAGTTGTTTTACATAGAAAACACAACTCCAATACATCTATTGCAGATTTATTTGGCAACAAAACGGTTATTCCAGTTTATGAATGTGAAGATAAAGATAACCTTATGCCAGGCAACATATATTTTGCACCACCAGATTATCATTTATTAATAGAAAACGATAGGACGGTTAGTTTAGATTATTCTGAAAAAGAAAACTATTCTAGGCCTGCCATTGATCTCACTTTTAAATCTGCATCAGATATTTATAAAGAAAAAACTGCTGGTATACTACTATCAGGGGCAAATAGAGATGGTGCCGATGGATTAAAATACATTTCTGAAAATTATGGAACAACTATTGTTCAAAATCCTAATGAAGCAGAAATTAGCACAATGCCTAATGAAGCTTTAAAATTATTTGAACCCGATTATGTTTTAGGGACCAAAGAAATTATAGAATTAATCAATAGTTTTTAAGCAAAATAACCTTAGTTTAAGTTGAAGAAAAAAGTACTAATTTTTGATGATGATATAAATATTTTGGAATTATGCTCTCTTATTTTAATGGAGTGTGGATACGAAGTAGAAACCTCGGAAACTTCTCATGATATTATCGAAAAAGTTGAACAAATAAAACCCAATGCCATTTTAATGGATAATTGGATACCAGACATTGGCGGCATAGAAGCTACCAGGTTATTAAAAAATCATCCTGATTTTAAGCATATTCCTGTAATTTATTTCTCAGCAAATAATGATATAAAATCTTTAGCTGAAATGGCAGGTGCTGATGCTCACCTTGCTAAACCATTTGATTTAGATGAGTTGGAAAATATGATGAAAAGTATTTTAGCAGATTAAATAAGACATTCTGCTTTTTCTTTAGGTAAATCTTTTTCATGAGTATCAACACCTATCAGATCTTTAATTTTCCCTAATTTGTCAATTACTACACCTGTTAGTTTATTACATTTATAAGCTCCTGTATCAATGTTTATTGCATTAAATGCCACATCAAACAAAGCTTCGTTTTTAGGGGTGTGTCCATATACTTGAATTTGAGGTAAACATTGGATTTCGTTTCTATGCCAAACAATACCATCGTTATTGTTGGCATCAAAAGGATTTTCTGCTTTAGGCATTCCGGCATGAGAAACAAAAATAGTTTCATCATTAAAATGAACTGGGAATGTAGCAAACCATTTTGCGTCATCACTAATATTTCTACCTGCTGTTAAATATTGGCTAAATGTTTTCTCTCCTGATTTTTGAAACCAATCATCGTTAAACTCATTTAAACAATGATTAATTAATAATTGCTCATGGTTTCCACGTAAAATTACCGTATCTGGATTTTCTTTTTGGATATCATTTATTAGTGTAGCAACCTCAGGACTGTGATTGCCATGGTCTATAATATCGCCAACAAAAATCAATTGCTGCTCCTTTTGTTTCCAATTTTTTAATAAAACCTCTAAAGTATAAAAGCAACCATGTACATCGCCAATAACAAAATAATCTTTCATAGAAATTTAAAATATTTTAATTTTAGATGTAACCAAAAAATATTCCAGTTTTTAGATTTAATTAAAATCTTTATTCAGCAACCTTTCCAAATCAGTAAAACTGATATTCATCTTAACTCGTCCTTGTTGTGCATAAGAAATTTCCCCGGTCTCTTCAGATACTATTAGGGCGGTTGCATCGCTAGATTCAGTAACGCCAATACCAGCTCTATGTCTTAAACCAAATTGAGGTGGGAGCTTGTCGTTTTCTGTTAAAGGTAAAATACAACTGGCAGATTTAATTTTATTTTCAGAAATGATAACGGCTCCATCATGTAATGGGCTGTGTTTTTGAAATATACTTTCTAATAGTCTTTTAGAAATTTTCGCATCCATCATTTCACCACTATTTACAAAAGCATCTTGATCAAAATATTTTGCAAATACAATAAGAGCGCCTGTTCTTGTCTTTTTCATGGTTTTACAAGCATCAATAATAGGTTTTATCTTTGCCATATTGTCCCTTTCTAATTCCTCCTTTTTAAAGATAAACTTTAACCAGGTTCTGTTTTTTAAAGAGATATTTTTACCTATAGTTAATAAAAAACGTCTAATTTCTTGCTGAAAAACTACAATCAAAGCAATAAATCCTACACTTACAAAACTCCCTAAAATTCCAGATAGCAGTTTCATTTTTAAAGCATCTGTCAAAAAATAGAGAACGTAAATCAATAAAAAACCAATAAAGATATTTACCGCAATAGTTCCACGGATTAAATTATAGATATAATAGACTATAAATGCAACCAAAACAATATCGATAACATCTAATACTGTTAATTTAAGGAAACTGAAATCTAAAAAATCCATCTAGCAAAATAAAGAAAATGTTGTTAACAAACGGGTTATTGTTTTAAATGATTTAATAAGCTAATTACTTCTTTTGCTTCTTTTACATCATGAACTCTTAAAATACTAGCTCCATTAAATATCGCAATCGTATTTAAAATAGAGCTACCATTCAAAGCTTCTTCGGGTTTAATTTTTAAGGTTTTCCAAATCATAGATTTTCTTGATAAACCAGCTAAAATGGGCAGTTCAAAAATCTTGAAATCAGCTAATTTATGAAGCAATTCAAAGTTTTGTTGAATGTTTTTTGCAAAACCGAATCCTGGATCAAGAATAATATCTTTTACTCCTGCTTTTTTTAAAGCTGCAATCTTTTCTGAAAAATAGTAGCAAATCTCTTGAAGCATATCATCGTATTGATTCAGATTTTTCATGGTTTGTGGTGTACCTTTCATGTGCATTAAAATGTATGGCACTTTTAACCTTCCGACAGTTTCAAACATTTTATCATCTAAATTACCGCCAGAAATATCATTAATGATATGAGCTCCGTTTTCAATTGCCTTTTCGGCGATTGTTGCCCTAAACGTATCTACAGAAATTATAGCATCAGGAAATTTGTTAACTATGGCATTCAAGGCGGGTAATAATCTTCCCTCCTCTTCTTCTGCAGAAATATCATCTGCATCAGGACGAGAAGAATATGCACCTAAATCTAAAATATTTGCTCCTTCTGAAAGCATCTTATCGGCTTGGAGAATAATCTCTTTTTCAGTTTGGGTTCTACTGCCTTCAAAAAAAGAATCTGGAGTTATATTTAACACGCCCATTACTATTGGTTTGCTTAAATCAAGCAGTTTTCCTCTTACGTTCAAGGTGGTGTTTATTTTAAAAAATGTATCTTTAGCCGTCATTTAACCGACAAATTAGGGATTAATTTATCAGTATTACAAAACAATAAAAAAAGATTTGGCACATAACACTTCCTCAGAGTACGACGCTATCGTTAAGATTTGCAAAGAACTTTTTATTAAAAAAACCAGGGATTATGGTACTGCCTGGCGAATATTAAGACCATCTTCTATTACAGATCAAATTTTTATAAAAGCACAAAGAATCCGTACTATAGAGGATAAAAAAATTAATAAAGTTGGCGATGATATTATTGGCGAATATATTGGAATCATCAATTATTGCATTATAGCTATAATGCAATTAGAATTGGATGTTAATGCTCCACAAGAGCTAAATCCAGATGATGTAGAAATTACTTTTAACCAAAAAGTGAGGGAGACAAAAGAATTAATGTTAGATAAAAACCACGATTACGGCGAAGTTTGGCGAGATATGAGAGTTAGCTCTTTAACAGATTTAATTTTGATGAAGATCTTAAGAGTAAAACAAATTGAGGATAATGATGGTAAAACATTAGCATCTGAAGGTGTAAAAGCAAATTATCAAGACATGGTAAATTATGCCATTTTTGCTTTGATTAAATTGGGAGTTGCATAGCATGAATAAAAAAAATACCGTAATAACTATTGCAAAAGTTCTAGTCGGCTTGTTATTTATTTTTTCGGGCTTAATAAAACTGAATGACCCTTTGGGGTTTTCATATAAACTAGAAGAATATTTTGAAGTTTTCCATATCACTTTTCTAAATCCTATTTCTGTATTTACATCTATAATTTTATGTGCTTTAGAGGTGATTTTAGGTTTTTTTCTTTTAACAGGATTCTATGCTAAAAAAGTGATGTGGGGTTTACTGCTTCTCATTTTATTTTTCACTTTTTTGACTTTCTACTCGGCATTTTTTGATGTTGTTAAAACTTGTGGTTGCTTTGGCGATGCCATTCCATTAACTCCATGGCAATCATTTTCTAAAGATTTAGTTTTATTAGTTCTTATTGTATTTCTATTTATCAAAAAAGACGAATTAAATGCAATTACAAACCACCAAAGAAATTTAAGAATTGCGAGTTTTTTTATTGTTGTGCTTCCTTTAATTTTTGGCCTATACACTTATACATTTTTACCCATAATAGATTTCTTGCCTTACAAAATAGGTTCAAACATTAATGAATCTATGAAGATACTAGAAGGTGCGCCGCAGGATGAGTTTGAAATTACCTATACGCTAAAAAATAAAAAAACCGGTGAAGACAAAAAGATGACCGACAAAGAATACTTATCTACTAAGATTTACGAAAATAAAGATTGGGAATTGGTTTCATCATCAGACCCAAAATTGATTAAAGCTGGTTATCAGCCTAAGATTAAGGATTTAAATGTTTTTGATTCTCAAGGTGTAAGTTATACTAAAGAAATTTTCGAAAATCCATATTATAACTTGGTTGCAGTTGGCTGGAAATTATCTGACATCAATTTAAAAGCTTTGGGAAATATAAATGCAATTGCTATTAATTCTGTAGATAACTTTAATGTTAGAACCATATTTTTAACTTCAAATTCGGCTCAAGATGCAAATCGTTTATCAAAAAAACTTAATTTATTAACAGAGGTATTTTATGCAGATGCTGTTCCTTTAAAAAGTATGGTACGCTCTAATCCGGGTTTAATATTATTAAAAGATGGCGTTATCATCAATAAATGGCCTTCTTCGGCTTTGCCAAATTATAATGAATTAGCAGATAAATACTTTAGCAAACAGTAATGTTAAAATATCTATTTCAAAAAATTAGTTACGGATTAGCTGTTTTATTTGGAGTAGTTGTTGTTGTTTTTTTTCTGTTTAACATTTTGCCATCCGATCCAGCAAGAATGACCCAAGGTCAGCGTTCTGATGTCCAATCTTTAGAAGCTGTAAGAAAAGAATTTGGTTTGGATAAACCCATTCACATTCAATTTCTTTACTATATTGATGATTTATCGCCTTTGGCAATTCATGATGCCGATTCAGTTTCTCAGAATAAATATCATTATCAAAAACTTTTTGATATTAGCAACCAAAAAGCTTTGGTTATCAAATTTCCATACCTTAGGCGTTCTTACCAAACAAAGCGGGAAGTTACTTCAATTTTATATGAAACCGTTCCAAACACTTTGATTTTAGCTATAACGGCAATGATTTTTGCTACAATTTTAGGAATAGGATTAGGAGTTTTAGCCTCCGTTTATAAAGATACATGGATTGATCAAAGTGCTATTGCAGCTTCAATTTTAGGAATTTCTGCTCCTTCTTTTTTTGCTGGGATAATTATAGCGTGGCTATTTGGATTTCTTTTAAGCGATTATACTGGCTTAAAAATGTCTGGAAGTTTATACGATTATGATCCATTTAACGGACAAGTTATTATTTGGAAAAACTTGATTTTACCCATGATTACTTTAGGTTTAAGACCGTTGGCAATTATTATGCAATTAACAAGAAGTTCTATGTTAGATGTTTTGGGTCAGGATTTTATCCGTACAGCAAAGGCAAAAGGTTTAAATAATTATCAAATCATTATTAAACATGCTTTAAGAAATGCTTTAAATCCGGTTGTAACGGCTGTTTCTGGATGGTTTGCTTCTTTATTAGCAGGTTCTTTTTTTGTAGAATATATTTTTGGCTATAACGGTTTGGGTAAAGCCACCGTTGATGCTTTAGAAATGGCCGACTTACCAGTTGTTATGGGCGCAATTCTGTTTATCGCTTTCATGTTTGTAATCATTAATATTTTAGCTGATTTACTCTACGTTGTTTTAGATCCAAGAGTTAAACTTAATTAAAAATGAGTAGTAATAACCATCCAAATATTTCTAAAAAGATATTCCTAATAGGTTTTATGGGTTGCGGAAAAAGCAAAATGGGTAAAGCTTTAGCCACTAAATTGAATAAAATTTTTATTGATTTGGATGACTTAATTGTTATAAAAAACCAAATGAGCATACCAGAATTGTTTGCTGTTTTTGGTGAAGAAAATTTTAGAGAAAAAGAAAAAGAAGTTTTACAACAATCTGCTTTTGCTGATGATGTAGTTATTGCAACTGGTGGTGGAGCACCCTGCTTTTTTGACAATATGGATTGGATGAATAAAAATGGATTAACTATTTTTATTGATACACCTGTAAAAGTTTTGGCAGATAGATTGATTAACGCCAGAGTTGAAAGACCATTGGTAAAAGGTAAGAGCTACGAAGAATTGGTGGATTTTATCGAAATAAAATTAGCGGAAAGAAAACCCTTCTATAACAAAGCTCACATTACTTTAAAAGGTGTTGATTTAAATGTGGAGAAGATTGTAGAAGCAATAGAAAATAAATAAGGTTTTTTTTAGCAAGTTAATTATACTATCCTGTTAGGTTTATAAATCTAAATTAGATAAACACCATCTTCTTCTCCCTCTTCATCTAAGATGACAGAAACATGTTCTTTTAGTATAGTGGAAAGCTCTAACCCTACAAAATCTGTGGAAACAGGAAAATTTTTATGACTTCTATCAATCAATACTACAGAACGCAATTTTTTAAGAGGGATGTTTAAAAATACACCTAATCCGTATGCCAAAGTACGACCACTATTTAATACATCATCAACTAAAATTATCACTTTATTTTCGCAAAATTCTAACGGAATATCAATCTTAGATTCTAGTTTAGAACTGTCTTTTTCAAGTTCTAACTTTACTATTGTCATTTTAAAATCGGCAATCTCACTCAATACTTTTTGCAACCTTAAAGCTAGCTTATATCCTCTGATAACCACCCCAGCTAAAATTATTTCTTTTTCATCAAAATTATCTTCTAAAATTTGATGTGCAATCCTATTTATTTTCTGCTGTATTTGCTGTTGGTTTAATATTAATATTTTTTTTGCCGTCATCATGTTAAAATTTCAATGCTAAAATTAACTATTTCTAACTTACATTAAATTGGATTTTTATTAAAAGTAAAATATCAAGTAAAAAAAATGCGAATAGATTATTAATATCCATTCGCTTAACTATTAAGAATATCTCATTTATTTTGACAATATAAATTTTTGAGTGTAATATTTAGATCCAATTTTTAATGATAAAACATACGTTCCATCTTCAAAAGCTTTCAAATCAAAAGCTTGGTTAAATTTACCAGATAAGTTATTATATTGTTTTTTTAGAATTTCTTGTCCAACAATATTATTCACTTTAATTTCTATATTTTCCTTCTTTAAAATATCAAAAGATAGGTTAAGAACTCCTTTTGTTGGTATTGGATAAACATTTAGATCAATTTCGGCAGCATCAGAAGGTTTTATTGCAGATAAAACATAATTGAAATCTGCAGATGCCGTAACACAACCAGAAGGACTCACAATTTCTACTCTATAAACTCCAGATTTAGATGGGTTATATGTTTTAGTTTCGTTAGTTATATCAACAACACCATCAACATACCATTTGTATTTTAAGCCATAACTAGCTATTAAAGATGTTCCGGTTTGCGTGATAGTTGGTTTACTTAATAAAACCGGCGTTCTTATACCATTACTACATCCTAAAGATTTAAATAACATGTTGTAGAAATAATAATAAGAATTGGTTATAATTCCCGCTGTTGAAGAAAAGGCTCCATTTAAAGTAATTAAATCATTATTTAACTTTAATGGTATGTTGGTTACCCCTGCATTACTTCTAAATATGGTAGCTCCGTTAAACTGAATGCCAATATAATAAGTGCCAGCAGCAGGAAAGTTTAACCCAATTTTATATACTTTTCCAGGATCATTTATATCATCATCAATTAAATTATTTGTGATTACATCTGTTGTTGTTTTTGTTCTGGTTACATTAACAATTGAAGAACTTAAAATCACTCCATTTTCTGTTTCTACAGTAAAAGTAAGTTGCCCAGTTTGACTTACATAAAGTAAAGCACTGTCTAAAACCATTGGAGATTTTACGCTGAAAATTGGTTTTGGCCCAAAATTACCAGAGTAATTACCACCACTGTAAACCTTTTTGTTTGCAGCTCCAAAATAAGATTTAAAATCATTAAGACCTGCGTAAAGTGTGTTATTAGTAGGAAGTGAGCTTATAAAAGTATTTCCTGATGTTACAGGAATTGCATCATTTGCATTTGTATACCAAAAAACATTTCCATCTCCTTCGGCACTTAGTTGATAGTTTCCTTTGGCATTATCACACTCTGCAATTATCGCGTTTGTGATGCCCTGAGGAACAATGACATTAAAACTTTTATTTATAGCGTTGTTAGTTGAAATTGCATCTCCTATCAATTCTGTTTTCGCATCTACAGAATAAGTTTTTCCTTTTGCAACTATAAAATCTGAATTAATTTTAAAATCTATTTCGTAGTTTGGATTTAGAGTTCCTGTAAAATTTTGGGTAATTGTTTTGATAATAGTACTGTTATTACTCAAAGTAATAGTAACAGGAATATTAGTTACGGCACTACTTCCAAAATTTTTAATCCTTACAGAAAAATTTAATGCATTAGTTTCGCAAATATTATCCTCAAAATTATTGAAAGCTATAATACCAACATCATTAGAGGGCTTGATAAAATTTACAGTGTAGTCCTGAGTTTCTCCTTTATTATAAGAACCACAGGGTAAAATTAAATCAGGACTAGTAACTTCACTAGTTATAACCCTCATTACTGTGGTATTATTTATAACCACATTTGTTGGAACTAAAATAGTTCCTGTAAAATCAGAATTACCAGCTATCATTGATGATGTTGCTGCATTTTCACCTGCATCATCAAAATCTCCATCCCCATTCCAATCTATAAATATCTTGGCAAATTTATTTTGGATAATACCACAAGTGCCTAAACTAACTGTAAATGGATAAGTTTTTCCTGCTTCCAGATTTGTACCTATGGATTTAAAGTCTGAATAAGTTCTGCAAGCATTAGGTAAAATATTAGAAATTGTATTTAAAATAACCTTTTCTATTCTCGAATCGGCAGAATTTGTTGGTGCTGATGCGCAATAAACTATACCACCAATACCTGATGCAATAATTGAATACGCTTGAGGACCTTTACTTAATGTACCTTTATGGGATACTCTGATTGTATAAACTTGGCCAGGAACTGCATTTGGAACTGTAATCTGTTCAACATTATCTACAATATTATCTGCTTGTGTCGCTGCATTAGAAGGGTTATTTGGATCTAACTTCCAAGGAAAAAATGTATTGGCATCTTTAATAATTCTTAAATCTAAATCGTTTACCAACTTTGGCGTACGATTATTTAATGTACCTGTAACTCCGGGTGTGCCTTCAGGATCTGTCCAGCAAATGGTAACTTTTAAAGGCCCAGCTCCAGAAGTTGTTATTTGCAAATTATAAACCTCACCTTGAGCTAGAGTTCTTTCAGTTATTAAACTTTTTGTTCCGTTTAATTTAATTAGCTGACCTGCCCTTTCTGCATTTAATAAGCCCCATCCATAAATATAATCTGGTCCGGGTGTTGTTCCAGCTTCATCTGTAGTTTCTAGTGCTAAGCCTTTTAAAGTAGCTGAACGCATAAAAGATCCGTTGTTTAATTTAGAATAATATTCTTGTAATAAGATTAAAGATCCACTAGTATTTGGAGAAGACATAGAAGTACCAGAGAGAGTTGCATAGGCTTTTGAGCTCTCATTACTTGTTGATGTAAGCTGAACACCATCTGCGACCAAATCGGGTTTTATTCGTCCGTCATCAGTTGGCCCCCAACTACTAAATGAAGCAATTTTAATATCATCTGTTGTATTTGCACCAAATTGTATTCCACTAATAGCACCAACCGACAAAATATTTTTTGCTGTGCCGGTAGTAGAAACAATATCGTAACTATCATTACTGCTTATGGTTGATGGTCTTGGACCTTTATTAACTAAGGTATTTGATCCTGTATTAAAGCCATAATATTCTGTTCCTACTGCTGGGCCTGTTTCACCTCTGTTATTACCTGCAGATTTTACAGGCAAATAATAAGGAGCGTTATAACAAATTAAATCCCAGTCTCTTGCGCTGTCATCATAAAAACCAAATTTATAATCTTCTGTTGCGCCAGGTGCACCATACCATTCCCATCTTGCCGGAGTTGTGCTAGAATTATAATTCCACCCAGAAATAAATCCATATGAATGGTTTGAGATTATCATACTCTGAGATGCTGCTAAAGTCATTTCTGGAACATCTGTATTAAAATCCCAGGCGTATAATTTTTTTAATCCCCAAGCCATACCTCTCGCAATTGGGTTAATGCCTGTTGCAATCATAGTGCCCGCAACATGTGTAGCATGTTGGCTACCCGAACTTGGATTGTCTTTTTGAATGATCCTGCTTCCATCAATACTTTGAAATTCTTGGTGATCTAAAGATATTATTCCTCCATCCCAAATTCCAATTTTTCCAACCAAATTATCAGTAGATCCATTTAAAGTTAATCCTAAACTACCTCCAGAATAAAAACTACTAGTTCTTGTTGTGCCAGCTGCTATGGTATTGTTCTCTGTTTTTAGATACAAAGGTAAACCAAGAGCATCTATACCTTGTAAGGAGATGATTGTGCCATTTTTTTGAACGCTAAAAGTTACCCAATTATTTTTAGCTGCTAAAGCATAAGCTCTATTTCTATTTTCATTGGCTGTTTCTTTAAATTGAGAAGAAAGTGTTTGTAGTTTTTGAAATTGAACATCGTTAACCAATTTGTTTCCTTCTTGGGCAAAGGAAAAAGAAAAACTAAATATTAATAAATAGGTAAATAAGTGTCTTTTAATCATGTTGAGAATTAACTTTAATAAACTTACTAAAAATTAAGGATTTAAGTTTTTAGCAAGATTAAAAGTGAGAATTTTTATTCAGAATAATACTAAAATCTCAGAATTAAAATTCTTCTCTTTTTTTAATCCATGCAAAAAGTTCATCAATTGGTTTTTCTAAGATATTACCAACATTTACTTGATGTTGAAGACAACATTGTTTAAGAGAATCTTTAAAATGATAAGCTATTGAACCTACAAAATGAGCGTAATAATCTTTATAATTTGGGTATGATTTTATATGGGTTATGATAAAATCATCAAATCCTCTCTTTAATAAATCCTGAATGTAAGGATGATCTAAATGTTTACTCATGAAATTAGAAAAGGAAGCAACAAAGTAATTTGGAAATGATTTTTGGTATAAATTTTTAATTACAACTTCTTTGTTTAGTTTGTAGGTTTCATCAAAAGATTGCAAAATTTCAGATGGGGCATTTCCATATAAAAAATCAGTAATTAATATTTTTCCGAAATAAGTTCCAGAACCTTCCTCTCCTAAAATATATCCTAGCCCTAAATTACTTGGGAAAACATTTTCGCCATCATAAAATGAAATATTAGATTCCGTTCCTAAAACACAACTAAATCCTGGTTTATTTTTACAAGACGCAATTGCTGAACCTAAAGTATCACTTTCTACACTTACAAATGCATTTTTAAACAATATGGTAAGCGCATTAGAAACTATTTCCCTCCTATCAGGACTGCTACAACCTGCTCCAAAAAAATGTAATTCTGATATTTTATCTGCTATGACTTTAAAAGGAGCAAAATGATGCAAACTTTTAACTATCTCTTTTTCTGTTGTAAAAAAAGGATTTAATCCGCCTGTATGAAATTTTTCGATGGTTAAATCTTCGTTTAATAAAATCCAATCGGTTTTAGAAGAACCGCCATCCGCAACAAGTAACATTAAATAGATTTTATCAAAGCGGTAGTTAAGGGTTTACCCAAAAAATCAGTAACGTTATTAAATTCTATTACTTTTTTATGGTCTGTAGGATCTAATGAAGAAGATAACATTACAATTTTAATAGCCTCTTTGTTGAAAGATTGAAGGTCTTGAAATTCTACAAGAAAATCAAATCCTGTTTTAACAGGCATCCTAATGTCTAAAAAAATTACCTCAGGTAATTCTTCATTGTTTTTTTCTAATTGTTGAAGGTAGCTTATAGCGGTTTCACAGGATAACTTAATAACAATATCCTCCGCAAAATTGTTAGCTCTTAAAATTTTCTCATTAATCATGTTATCAATGAAATTATCATCAATTAAAAGTGCTTTTTTGTATTTAAATGATTGCATCCTAATTATCTATACTTTAGAACAAATATATAAAAAGATTGTAAAATTCTTTTTACATAGCTAAAAGGTTAAAGTACCTGTTATTTTTTTTATACTCACTTCAGAGATTTTAGTTTCATAAAGGGAATTAGCATATCTAGCGTTGGCATCAATATAATTTCTTTGCGCTTCTCTTAGCTCTAAAGGCACAATACTTCCTAATCTATATTTTTCTAAGGTAATATCTAAATTTTCTTTTGCCACCTCGATATTAGATTCTTCTAACATCAGTAATTTTAAATTTGTTAGATAATTTTGATAAGCTGTTAACAAATTCGCGTTTACATCTTGCTTTATTCTCTCTAAGTCATAATTAGAATTTTGCAACTCTAATTTGGCATTTTTCTCTAATCTATTTTGTTGAAAACCATTAAATACGTTTATTGATGCTGTTAATCCATAATTAAAACCTCTTGTATTGGATCTTAAAGAAAAGCTGGTTGGTGGAGAAGTGTTTTTTGAGAAATTATATCCAGAAGTTAGGGCCAAAGTTGGATACCTAGCTCCTTTTATTTGTTTAATGAATATTTCAGCAATTTTCTGATTAACATTTGCAGTTTGTACATCCGGACTACTCTTATCAACCAAAGGTTTTAAATTTTCATAAACTAAAGATTTATCAATATCAATTTGATCATTAATCTCAAAATCAATATTCAAATCTCTCGCCAAAAGCTCATTTATCTGTACTTTACTATTCTTTATTAAATCTTGTTGACGAAGTAGTAGAGTTGTATCAGTATTCAAATCAACTTTTGCAGCTAATAATTCTAATTTAGAACCTCTTCCTAATGTATACCTGCTGTTTGCATTTTTTAATCTTATTTGAGATACTTCTAAAGCAGTTTTAGTAGACTCTAGTTGTTTATTTTGACTTATTAGATTGTAATAACTATCAATAACATTGGCAATTGTGGTTTGCACTGTAAGTTGTGCGTTTAGCTCACCAAGTTTTTCAAGTTCTTTTAATCGATTATAATTTGCAAACATGGTAAAACCATCAAAAATTTTCCAATTTAATCCTACTCCATAGCTAAGATTATTAGACTTTGCGTTTTTAGCATTTCTAGTATCTCCCGATGCTAAATCAACAGTACTGGTTTGTATGTTATTATTTTGAACTAAATCTCCGGTTAAAGCTGGTAAAATTCCTGCATTACCAAGGCTTACATCATTAGTACTAATTTCCTTTTGAGCTTTGCTAATTTTTATGCTGTAGTTGTTTTCCAAAGCAATTGTTATTGCTTGTTGCAAACTCAATTTCTCTTGAGCCTTCGCCCCTAACGATAAAATCAAGAATGAGATAAAAAAGTAATTAAAATATTTATTCATGATTAAACCTCTACTCCTTCCTTTAATAATTCTTTTTCTGCTTTAGCAGCTTCACTTTCTTTATATTCTTTAGACCAATAAGAATAAACTGATGGTATTACAAATAAAGTTAGTAGTAAAGAAAATAAAGTACCTCCAATAATTACAGTTCCCATACTCATTCTACTTTTAGAAGCCGCACCAAATGCCATCGCAATTGGCAACGCACCCAATGCAATAGCTAAACTTGTCATTAAAATAGGTCTTAATCTAGATACCGATGCTTCTCTGATTGCTTGCGCAACTGGCATTCCTTTCTCTTTTAATTGGTTAGCAAACTCTACAATAAGAATTCCATTTTTTGTTACCAAACCAATTAACATAATGGTTCCTATTTGGCTAAATATATTCCAACTTTGCCCTAAAAGCCATAAAGATAAAAATGCGCCTGCAACCGCCATTGGTACAGTTATAATGATGATAACCGGATCTATAAAACTTTCAAATTGGGCTGCTAAAATCAAATAAACTAATAATAAAGCTAATCCAAATGCAAAAATGGTATTAGAGTTACTCTCGCTAAAATCTCGAGATTCTCCAGCTAAATCTGTAGTAAAGCTATCGTCTAAAATTTTGATTTTTGCTCTTTCCATAGCTTCAATGCCATCACCAATGGTTTTTCCCTCTGTTAATGATGCGGAAACAGTTGCTGATGAAAAACGATTATTTCTGTATAATTGAGGCGGGCTACTACTTTCTTCTATTTTAACTAAATTATCTAGCTGGATAAGTTGACCAACATTATTTCGTACAAAAATAGAACTCAAATCATAAGGATCATTTCTTTTTTCTTTATTAAACTGCCCTATTACTTGATATTGGTTACCGTTCATAGTAAAATAAGCAAATCTTTGAGCGGCTAAAGAAAGTTGTAAAGTTTGGGCAACATCCAAAATAGATACACCTAAATCTTGAGATTTATTTCTATCAATGGTAACGTTAAGCTCTGGTTTGTTAAATTTTAGGTTAACATCAGTATTTGCAAAAGTTGGATCTTTAGCTATTTCATCCATAAAAAGGGGAACTTTCTCTCTCAATTTTTCAAAGTTGGGTGCTTGTATTACAAATTGAACTGGTAAACCTCTGGTGCGCCCAACTGCAATTGTTGGTTGCTGTAATATGAAAGCTTTTGCCTCATTCATTTTTTTTAATTCTCGCGTTAAGCTATTCGCAATCTGATCTTGAGATCTTCCTCTATCACCCGGATCTGATAATCTTAACCGGTAAAAACCTGTATTAGCAGCGCCAGAACCAGAATATCCTGGAGCAGTTAAGGAAAGACTAGCAATAACTTCTGGTACGGAATCTCTAATTAAATCGCCAATGTTAGAAATATAATCATCTGTATATTGAAATGACGCACCTTCTGGAGCACTTACATTTAAAGACAATATACTTCTATCATCTAAAGGCGCTGTTTCTTTAGGTAATAAATTCCAAAACAGAAAAATTAAACCAACACAAACTACTACAATTGGAAATGCTAACCATCTTATTTTAAGAAATGATTCTAAAGACTCGTGATAACTTTGATTCATCCTCACAAAAAACGGTTCTGTTTTATCATAAAACTTAGATTTTTTAGTATTCTTCATCAAGTAGGCGTTCAGCATCGGCGTAAGCGTTAAAGAAACAAACGCCGAGATTAACACTGCCGCACCTATAACAATTCCGAATTCCCTAAATAACCTTCCAACAAAACCTTGTAAAAAAATTACAGGTAAAAAAACAGCAGCTAACGTAATGGATATAGATATTACTGCAAAAAATATTTCATTTGCACCTTTAATTGCCGCTTCAAAAGGCGACATTCCTTCTTCTACTTTTTTATAGATATTTTCTGTAACAACAATTCCATCGTCAACTACCAAACCTGTTGCTAAAACAATAGCTAGTAAGGTTAAGACATTGACTGAAAAACCCAATAAATACATGATGAAAAAAGTAGCTACCAAAGAAACAGGAATATCAATTAAGGGCCTAAAAGCGATGCTCCAATCTCTAAAAAAGAGATATATAATTATGATTACCAGTAAAATAGAGATTCCTAATGTTTCAGCAACCTCTGTAACAGATTTTTTTATAAATACCGTATTATCTAATACAATGTTCAATTTATAATCTGGCGGGAGTTCCTTTTTTAATGCGTCATATCTTTTGTAAAACTCCTTAGCAATTTCTAAATAATTTGCTCCAGGTTGTGGTACAATTGCTGTAGCTACCATAGGATTACCTTCTGATCTTAAAGCTGTTTCTTCATTCTCTGGACCTAAATCGGCATAGCCAATATCTTTTAATCTAATGATATTTGTACCATCATTTTTAATAATCAAATTATTAAATTGATCAACAGTTGATAAATTACCTGCGGTATTAACTGTTAATTCTGTTTTAGTTCCGGATATTTTTCCTGATGGTAATTCTACATTTTGCTTACCAAGAGCATCTCTAATATCTAATGGAGTTAATTTGTATGATGCTAGCTTATCTGGATCTAGCCATAAACGCATTGCAAATCTTTTTTCGCCCCAAATTTGCACTGCAGAAACTCCTGGAATGGTTTGTAATCTTTGTGAGATAACATTATCTACATAATCACTTACTTCCAAAATACTTCTTTTATTGCTTTGGATAGTCATAGAAATTATAGACTCAGAGTTTGCATCAGCTTTAGAAACTACTGGCAAACCATCTATATCTTTTGGTAAAGATCTTGAAGCCTGTGAAACTTTATCCCTTACATCATTTGTTGCCTCTTCTAAGTTTTTACCCAAATCAAACTCAATATTTATAGAGCTAGAGCCTTGATTACTTGAAGATGATATATTTTTTATACCATCAATCTGATTGATATATTTTTCTAGAGGTTCTGTAATTTGAGATTCAACAATATCAGAGTTTGCACCAGGGTAACTTGTACGTACTGAAACCACAGTTGGGTCTATAGAGGGATATTCTCTAATGCCTAAGAAAGTGTAGCCTATAACTCCAAATAATATTAAAATTAGATTTACAACTATCGCTAAAACAGGTCTTTTGATGCTAATGGTAGATATACTCATCAATCCTAATTTTTAGATTTTACAATATTTACTTTAACTTTTGCACCTTCTTTAAGGGCCATAATTCCGGATGTGATAACAGTATCACCAATAGAAAGTCCCTCTGAAACAAGGATATCTTGATCAGTTCTTATATCTGAACTTACCACAATAGATTTTGCTTGACCACCTTTACTCAAATAAATTTGTTTACCCTTTAATATTGGTATAACAGCCTCTGAAGGGATTAATATCGCATCCTTTATTTCTTCTAAAGGAAGGTTTATGTTTGCAAAAGTTCCAGGTAATAAGTTTCCGTCATTATCGGCCCTTGCCTTAATAACTAATGATCTTGTATCTATAGAAATTGATGGTTCTTTTGCATAAACATTTGCAGTATATTTTTTACTGTTACCTGCTACATTAAAAGTTATGGTGGCACCAACTTGTACCCTTTGTGCATATTTTTCTGGTACAGAAAAAGTAATTTTAATAGCGTTTATGGATACCAGATTTGTAATTTCTGTAGTTGGTGTAATATAAGCACCATCAGATATATTTCTTAAACCTATTTTACCCGAAAAAGGTGCTCTAATTTCTGTTTTTGAAAGTTGTGCCCTTATTAATTGACTCTGGGCTTTTAAAGATTTAAATTCTGCTAAAGTGGCATCATATTCTTCCTGACTAATAGCTTCTGCCTTCAATAATTTTTTAGCTCTATTCTCAGTTTCGCCTGCTAACTTTTCTTTGGTTAATGCTTGTACCAATTGCGCCTGTAACTCGCTATCATCAATTTTAATTAATAAATTGCCTTTACTTACATTGCTTCCTTCTCTAAAATTTATACTTTTAACTAAGCCAGATACCTCACTTCTAATTTGTACTTGCTCATTAGCATCTATACTCCCAGAAACGGCAATATCATTAGTAAATGTTTGGGTTTTAACGATGATTCCTTTAACGGTAATGGCTTGGTCTGCAGCAGACTTTCCCGCACCCTTGCTTTCCGCACCTTTTGGAGCACTATTTTTTGTTATTCTATAATAGATTAAATAACTAAATAATAAAATAATAGCACTATAAATTATATATTTCAATTTCATATTTAAGATTTCTG
>JBBRYE010000037.1:0-27111 GCA_038237895.1 Sphingobacteriales bacterium
CTCCATTTGTACCGTTTGAACCTGCTGATCCTGTTGCGCCGGTATCGCCTTTTAATCCTTGAATTCCTGTAGATCCTGTATCGCCTTTTTCTCCATCAATTCCGTTTGTTCCCGCAGATCCTGTATCACCTTTCAATCCTTGAATTCCTGTAGATCCTGTAGCACCTGTATCGCCTTTTGTTCCTGTTGCTCCGGTATCGCCCTTTGCTCCGGTTGAACCGTTATCTCCTTTTGTTCCTGTATCTCCTTTTGGTCCTTGTGTTCCTGTTGAACCAGTTAATCCTATATCTCCCTTTAAACCTTGAATCCCTTGTAAACCAACATCTCCCTTATCTCCAGTTGATCCTTTAACGCCAGTCGCTCCTGTTAAACCAATTGGCCCAACATCTCCTTTTACACCCTTTTCTCCTTGTAATCCCGCTGTTCCTTGTACTCCTTTATCTCCCGTTTCACCTTTATCTCCTTGAATACCCTTATCACCCGCATCTCCTTTAATTCCTTTATCTCCTTGTGGACCTTTATCGCCAATTAAACCTTTATCGCCAGTTGGACCTTTAGAACCAGGAGTTGTACTAGATTTATTTCCACTTGATTTTGCATATAAAGCAAAAGGAACTGCGATTAATTCTGAGCTTCCAAAAGGTTGGAAATTATTTCCATTATTTAAGTCTAGCTCTATTTTTAGGTAATAATTTGAGACTGAAAAATCTACGTCTGTTAATTTAATTGAAGAAGTTGGTGTTCCTCTTCCTACAATATGAGAAAAAAGACCAAACTGATTTGATGTTACTCTTTGAGTTTCACTATATATTTCTACACCGTTGGATGAGCCACTAAGAATAGTGAACCTGGCATTTATTTTTTGATTAGAAAGCTCTTTTCCATCTGCTTTTCTCACCACTGCTTGATATTGAAAGCCATTAAGTCCATCTTGGGCATAAATGTTTCCAAAACCCAGAACAAAAAGAAAGAAAAATAGGAGTAAGGATTTTTTCATATTAATTATTTAAGAGCGTTTATTTATATTTTATGGATATTAAAATTCTATTTGTTAAAGTTGGAAATTTTAAATAATCAAACTTCTTATTATTAAGTCTACATATTGATGAATAAGTTCTACACAATAATTGACTAATGTTTTTCCACATTTAGAAGTAAGTAGTGTTAATAACTTTTTATTATTAATTTAAATTGACACGATTTGAAAATAATTTTATTTATTTATCAAGAAAAAAATCAATATTAATTATAAGTTAATAACCTACTTCTAAATACTTATAGTCCATTTCCAACATCTTTATCAATTATACGAAGGAGTAACGTGAATGGTTATGATATTTTCTCACAAATCCTTAAAAAAAGGAGCATAGAAATTTTAAAAGAAATGTTAAATTTGATATATGCAAAGTACGTCTGATAAGTTTGTAGAAATTTCTACCCAAAAATCTTTTGACATCCCACACAGAGTAATCATCAACAATAATATAGGAAAATATAATGTTTCTGTTGAAAGAGGATTAAGTAGATTACAAAATCTAGAGAACGCAAAAAAGAAAGGTCATCAAATAAAATGGAAAGTGATGGAGAATTTAGACAAGCTTTTGCCTGAGTTTGAAAGTAATTTTCAGAAAAAAGGAGGCAAGGTTTTATGGGCCAATACTGTTGAGGAAGCAAATCAAGAAATTCTTAACATTCTAAAAAAGGCTGGTGCTGTAAGTGTTATCAAATCTAAATCAATGGTTACTGAGGAAATTCATTTGAATGAATTTCTTGAAAGTAATGGGATAGAATCTTTAGAGTCTGATTTAGGAGAATATATAGTGCAATTGTTAGGACAAAAACCTTATCATATTGTAACGCCTGCCATGCATTTGAGTAAAAAAGATATTGCTATACTATTTAACGAAAGGTTTGGAACTCCTATTGATGCAACACCTGAACAATTAACATTAAAAGCAAGAGAATTGCTTAGAGATAAATATTTAACAGCTGATGTTGGTATATCTGGGGCAAATTTTTTAATCGCAGATACTGGGAGTATTGCAATTACAGAAAACGAAGGTAATGCAAGACTAACTACTACATTTCCCAAAATTCATATTGCAATTGTTGGTATAGAAAAAATGATCCCTTCAATTGCTGATCTAGATTTATTTTGGCCTATGCTATCTACTCACGGAACAGGACAAAACCTAACTGTTTACAATACTATTTTAAACGGACCTAGACAGGCAGATGAGACAGATGGTCCTGAAGAAATGTACGTTATTTTATTGGACAACGGAAGAACAGAACTATTAGCCCAAAAAGAGCAAAGACAAGGTTTATATTGCATAAGATGTGGAGCATGTTTAAATGGGTGTCCTATCTATAAAAATGTAGGTGGCCATGCATATGATACTACCTATAGCGGACCAATTGGATCCATTATAACCCCACATTTAAAAGGAATGAAAGAATTTAAACATTTAAGCTATGCTTCTAGCTTATGCGGAAAATGTAGTGAGGTATGTCCTGTAAAAATAGATATCCATAAAATGCTTTTACTTAATAGAAGAGATGCAGTAGAGGAAAACTTAAGCACAAAGGCAGAAAAGCTAGGCTGGTATTTTTGGAAACAAGGGATGCTGAAAAGAAGTTTTATGGACCAATTTGGAGGTGGTTTTAAAAACTTTATACTTTCCAAATTTTTTAGTAAAATCTGGGGAAGCCAAAGAATATTACCCAAAGTAACTGATAAATCTTTTAGTAAAGGTTGGCAAATTAATCATAAAAATTAGCTTTTGAATGATTGATCAAAAAGTAGAAATACTTACTAAATACATACATGTTGAGGCGGCACAATTAGTTGCGAAATGGATTGATTTTTACCATTGCGATTTTAAAATTTCTAAAACCAGGAATACAAAATTTGGAGATTATCGCCCTCCTCAAAATGGGAATGGTCATAAAATTTCTGTTAATTATAACTTAAATCCTTATGCTTTTTTGGTTACAACGGTTCATGAATTTGCGCATTTAGTTACCTGGAAAGAGTTCACAAATAAGGCCAAACCACATGGCTTAGAGTGGAAAACAAATTTTAAAAAAATGATGCAACCCTTTTTTGAATTTGAAGTTTTCCCCATGGATATAAAAAGAGCTATTGTTACTTATCTAGAGAATCCTGCTGCTTCTAGTTGCAGTGATATCAATCTTTTTAGAGTTTTAAGTAGTTATGATAAAAAAGACTCCAATTTAATTCATGTAGATAAAATTATCGAAAACCAAAAATTTGTAATGAAAAACGGACGTGTTTTTAAAAAGTTGAATAGGATTAGAAAAAGGTTTAGGTGTGTTGAAGTAAAAACTGGATTGATATATCTTTTTAGTCCGATTGCTGAAGTCTATTTATATAAAGAAGAAAATTAAATTACCTATTCAAATCTAATTCTAGATTTGGATCCCAATAATAATTTTTGAAGTTTACTATTTTATCATCAATTACAGTAATCCCCTCGGCGGCTAAAAGTTCTTGCATTTTATTAGGCTCCTCAAAATGAAATTTCCCGGTTAAAAGTCCATTTCTATTCACTACTCTATGAGCTGGAATTTCTGGATTCGTACCCACAGCCCCATTCATGGCGTAGCCTACCATTCTTGAGGAGCTTTTTGTACCTAAATATTGGGCAATTGCACCATAAGACGTTACTTTCCCTTTTGGGATAAAGGCAACTACTTGATAAACCTGCTCATAAAAAGACGCCCTATCCATTAAAATTTAAATTTTAAGTAATTGATATTTTTACCTTTGTCTAGGTAAATTCTTTCATAATGAGTTTTGATTGACAGAATCTCATCATTAGGAAAGTCTCTATAAATATCATCCGTTTTTTCTAACACATCTAAACCTAATTCCGCCACTTTTTCTAAAGTATATTCATAAAAACCATCATTATCTGTTTTCAAATTTACTGCTCCCCCATTTTTTAAAACCGTTCTATACTTATTTAAAAAAGTAGGATTTGTTAACCTTTTTCTTTCTAACGGACTTTGCGCTTGTGGGTCTGGAAATGTAATCCAAATTTCATCAATTTCATTATCGGCAAAATAATCCATTATATTTTGAATCTGAATTCTCAAAAAACCTACATTTTCTACATTCTCATCCAAAGCCATCTTAGCACCAATCCACAATCTATTCCCTTTATAATCAATCCCAATAAAATTTTTATTAGGATATTTCTTGCCCAAATTAACACTGTATTCTCCTTTACCACAGGCTAATTCCAATACAAGTGGATTATCATTTTTAAAAAAAGATTTAGACCAATTACCTCTAAATTCTTTTCCTTCTTCTAATTGTTTAACATTTTTAAATGTACCAACTTCTATAAATCTTTGTAATTTTCTTTTAGCCACTAATATTATTTTTTTACAAAAATAGAATTTTATCTTTGATGATATTTTTAAAAACAATCCATTGGAAAAATCTTCAAAAATTTATGTTGCCGGCCATAACGGAATGGTAGGTTCTGCAATAGTAAGAAAACTAGAAAAAGAGGGCTTCACAAACATCATAAAAAAAAGTTCTAAAGAATTAGACTTGAGAGACCAAGTTGCTGTAGCAAAATTTTTTGAAGAACAAAAGCCCGATTATGTTTTTTTAGCAGCAGCAAAAGTTGGTGGAATTGTAGCTAATAACACTTACAGAGCAGAATTTTTATACGATAATCTACAAATCCAAAATAATATTATCCATCAATCTTATTTAAACAAGGTTAAAAAGTTGATGTTCTTAGGTTCGAGCTGTATTTACCCAAAAATGGCTCATCAACCTCTAAAGGAAGAATATTTATTAACTGGTATTTTAGAAGAAACTAACGAACCTTACGCCATCGCAAAAATCACTGGAATTAAAATGTGCGATGCTTACCGAGCGCAATACGGTTGCAATTATATATCGGCTATGCCAACTAATTTGTATGGTTATAACGATAATTACCATCCTCAAAACTCTCATGTTTTACCAGCTTTAATCAGAAAATTTCATGAAGCAAAACAAAATAACGAACCTAACGTAACTATTTGGGGAAGTGGTAGCCCCATGAGGGAGTTTTTATTTGCAGATGATTTGGCCGATGCTTGTTTCTATTTGATGCAAAATTATAACGAGCCTAACTTAATCAACATCGGTACTGGAGAAGATTTAACCATTAAAGATTTAGCATTAATGATTAAAGATATTATAGGTTTTAAAGGAGATTTAGTTTTTGATAGCAGTAAGCCAGATGGCACTCCGCGTAAGTTAATGGATGTTAGTAAACTACACAGCAAAGGTTGGAAACATAAAGTAAATTTAAATGATGGAATAAAATTGGCCTATCAAGACTTTTTAAGCAAACATTCTTAATTTTAGTTATGGGCATTTTAACACGTAGCAAAGTGACCCCATTGGGCTTTTCGCTATATTCTTTTTCCTGACCGATAGCGGGAAAAAAGGATTTCGTTTCAATCCTTAACGCAATTTATTGATATAAAAAAGCCTCGAAATTAAAATTTCGAGGCTTTTTCTACTTTAAACTATTAGTAAGTCTCGCTTTCTGGAGGAATACCATAATCTATATGTTTTGTTATATTATCTTTTTTCTTGGTAGAATTAATAAAACCAGTTGCTTTATCAATCCAATTAACTAAAACGTTTTTATTAAAACTCATAGAATTAACTGTTCTTTGAGACAGTATAGAAACTAAAGATTTAACAAGTATACCTCTATTTCTTAATAAAGTCTTATTTAAAAGCAATGGTAAAAAAACGCGACCAAAGTTTGTAACCCAGTCCGCTTTTGTAGATGAAGATGTATTTGATCTGACACCTTTATCATGAGTAATTCCAACCATTGATCCAATTCTTTTTAAAAATTTTAAAGGACTAGTGAAAGTTTCTTTGATTGAGTGAAACTTTTGCTTGATTATCAATTCATCATCTAACTGTTTTAATTCTAAAAAAGCTATTCTTGTTTTTAAATCTTGTAAGTTTTGAATTTGAGTATTCATTCTTAATCTTTTTTATTAAATAAAACACTTTTAATTAAGGAGTTTGTTAAAGGATTTGCTATCAAGTTTCCTTTTCCAAAAAATATAATCAATGCAATTATTAAATAGAATAAAGCAACTATAAAGTATCCAGCAAAGCTACTATCTAAAACCGTACACAGATAAACGCTGCAACCAATGCTTAAAAATACAAGAAAAAATAGCCCAAAAATTGCTACAATCATTAAAGAAACTAAACTTCCTACACCAACAGCTACTTTTTCAATTAATGTAAGTTTTTTTAATTCTATCGTTGTAGAAATATAATCTTTGATTTTAACAAAAAGCTCTGAAACGCCTTTATGGTCTGTGTTTTCCATCGGTAGATATTTTATGCGTGTTCTACATCATTTTCAAGTTGATCTATATCTTCATCTGCAACCTGAAGTTTAGATTTTATCTTACTTACAACCTTGTCTTTAAATTCACTTAAATTATCAATTTCTTCTGCTGCTTTTTCTTTAATACTATCCCCAAGATTTTTTAAAGAATCAGATAATTTATCTCTTGTTTCCGAACCTTTTTCTGGTGCAAATAACACCCCTAACGCTGCTCCAGCAACTAAACCTGCCATTAAAGCAACCAATGATTTTGAATTATTTTCCATTTTTTTTGTTTTGAGATTATTAATAATATTGTTTTTCGTTTTTATTAAGAAAATACCTTGCCAAAAAAGTGAATAGCACTTAAAAGTTATGGAGTGCTTTCTAAGCTATGCTCTAATCTATCTTCCGCCGCTTTATCATTTTCATAAATATTAATAAGGTGCATAAACCAAACTAGTAGCAATGGTCCAAATACCAATCCAACAAAGCCGAAAAGTGGTAGTCCTATGATGACACCAATTACAGTAACAATTGGGTGTGTATCTGCCAATTTTTTATTGATAATAAATCTAATCACATTATCAATATTGATAATAACTAAAAGTGTAAATGCCAACATAAAGCTACCTTGCCAAGTATCTCCATTTAAGAAAAGGTATAAAGTAGTTGGCAAAGTAATTACCGGCGCCCCAATAACAGGCATAAAAGATAAAAAGAAGGCTATAACTCCCCAAAAAATAGCATCATCTAAACCAACAATAAAAAAAGAAAGTGTAACCAAAGAACCTTGAACAAAAGAAATTAATCCTTGACCTAATATGTTTGAATAGGTAGCGTTTTTAAGTTCTTTAGCAAATTGAATGGAATGGTGTTCTTTTAAGGGTGTATACTTTAGCAGCTTTTCCTCAAATGATTTTGATTGGACTAACATAAAATAAAGAATAAAATACATCACAGCTATTGTTAAAAATATACCTAATGCACCAGTTAAAAGAGATGGGAATAAATCTTGCACAAAAACAGAAAGTTTAGAAATATATTTATCTATCAGATTAGGTTGGTTAAGTTTTAGCCCTACAAAATCATCTAATCTAGAAATCATGGCTTTAATAAAAAACTGATCTTTCTTAAACATTGCCATTCTGTTAACTACCATATAGCTCAAAGAAAAGAAAGGAATGATAATAATTATGAAAGAGATTAAAATGATAGAAATTGCAGAAGCTATTTTACCTATCTTCTTTTTAAAATAAACAAATAATGGTTTACATAAAACATATAGAATTACAGCTCCTAAAAAAGCATTAAATAACTCTCTTAAGCTATATAAAATAATTGCGCCTAAAAAAATTAGTGCCACCAGCACTAAAATATTTCTTTGTTTATATGTAAATACCGACATTCAATTATAAAGTTGCATAAAAAAACCCGCTTCTAGCAGGTTTTTATTTGATAATATTTCTTTCTACAAACAACATTATAAAAATCAATGTTATCAAAAGAATCAGTGTGTAAAGGAAATAAATGCTAAAAGCTTGCTGATCTTTTTCTAATCATTTTATCTAAAAACATCAATCCTGCTATTATATCAAACATTAAAAATCCATAAAAATATTTATTGAGTAACTCTTGTGGAATCAGATTTAAGTTATTGAAATTTTGCCCAAAATTATTTATAACATGTTGAGTTGTTGAAGTGCCAATCGTCCAATCAATCTGATTAATGATTACAACAATACAGCCTATCATCATCAAACCAAATAAGCCAGCTATCAAATAAATAATTTTTTTGTCCGTTTTGGCTTTCGCCGATAAAGGCCTTAACTCAAGATTAATCTGATTCATTACTTTATTAGTAAAAACCATTGATGGCGCATCTAATTCCATTAAATCAAAATCCGAGTTTATTGCTAAAAGTTCATCATATTTAGCTTTAAACACCAAATCAGACTTAATTAATTGTTCAATAACGTTTTTTTCCTCTTCAGAAGAAAGTCCATCTATATAATCCCAAATCCTTAACTCTATATCTTTCATAATAACTCCTTTACTTCGTCTTTTAAAAGGGTTTCTAATTTTTCTTTTAATTTATGCCTCGCTCTGTGCAATTTAACTTTTACAGTATTAGCTTCTAAATTCATTATAGTGGCAATTTCTTCTAAAGATTGCTCGCCTTGGTAAAAAAGAGTTATTACTGCTTTATCATCTGGCAGTAACATCCCAATTGCTTTATTTACATAAAACCTTCTTGATTTCTTTTCTACTGAATTTTCATCATTAACCCCTTTACTTTCTAGTTGAATTATATTTGCATCATCATCTAAAGAACTAGTTTCCAATTTCTTTTTTCTCAAATGCGTCATAGCGGTATGATAGGTAATGGTATACAGCCATGTAGAAAATTTACTTTCTTTTTTATATTGCGATAATGACCTGTAAGCTTTAACAAAAGAATCTTGCGCAACCTCTTCTGCATCTTCTCTTTTTCTGGTAAATCGCATAGCCAAACTAAAAACATAAGACTGATGTCTCTTAACCAAATCAGCATATGCTAATTGATTACCGTTAAGTATCACATCTATAATTTCTAAATCAGAACTTTTATTTCGCATTTATAAACGTTATGACAACAGCAAATAGTTTTTGGTTACAATAAATTAATTAAGTATCTAATTTTAATGTTATAGATTATAGAATAGATTTGATTATTTAAATAAATAAATTTTTGATAGTAATTAGTTTATAATATAGTTTGATGTAGTGTGAGATAGATATTTATTTGGGCGTTCCCCAAGCTTCGCAAGGGTCGGGCTAATCCGTTGCAATCTTTTTGTGAAAAACAAAAAGGATTTTCACTTCTATCCCTAACACAACCTTTATAATCTTAAATTTTAGAGATGTGAAATAAATAGCAACTTATTGTAACCTAAATAAAATTAAGGTAGTCATAAACTGCAAAACAAAAAGAAATTTAATAATTTAATATCATGAATAACGTAGAAATTTTAATACCTATCACATTTTTCATCTGCACATTCGCTGCAATTTTCGGACTAAGATACATGGCCAATAAAGAACGTATGGCTATGATAGAAAAGGGAATAGACATTGGTACAATTAAAGCACAACCCCAACCTTATAAAAATTTGAAATGGGGATTATTACTTATTGGCGCTGGCTTAGGATTATTTTTAGCTTTTGTATTAGACCAAACTGTTTTTAAAATTGCAGATGGTTTAAATCATGATAAAAATGTACCTATCTATTTTGCATTGATTGCCATTTTTGGTGGCCTCGGTTTATTTGTATCTTACCTTATAGAAAAGAAAGAAACATTTGATAAATAATTATTGCCAGATTTAATTTAAATCACATAAAAAAACCCGCTAAAAGCGGGTTTTTTTATGAAACTATAATCCTTTAATCCAATCGACAACTTCGTCTCTTGTTTTACCTAGTTTTTGTTGTAATTTTCCTACAGTTTCGTCGCCTTTTCCTTCCTCGTAGGTTAAATCGTCGTCTGTTAAATCTGCGTAAGCTTGTTTTGCTTTTCCTTTAACTTCGTTCCAGGTTCCTTTAAATTCTAACTTATCCATGATGTTTTATTTTTGGTATTTGTTAATAATTGTATTAATTATTGATAATAAACCAAGCATCATGCCAAAGCATTTAAGGTTTTATAACTTATTATTTT
This sequence comes from Sphingobacteriales bacterium, assembly GCA_038237895.1. GTDB lineage: Bacteria > Bacteroidota > Bacteroidia > Sphingobacteriales > Sphingobacteriaceae > Pseudopedobacter. The sequence continues at coordinate 10,096 of JBBRYE010000037.1, forward strand.
TAATATCTTCCACAACATTAGGGTCTAGCAAAGTAGAAGTATCCCCTAAATTGGCAACATCTCCTTCAGCAATTTTTCTTAAAATTCTACGCATTATTTTACCTGATCTTGTTTTAGGCAAACCTTTTACAAATTGAATTTTTTCTGGACGGGCAATGGCCCCAATAATTCTACTTACCGTCATAGAAATATCTTTACGAGTTAATTCTTCATCATCAGAATCTTTATTTAAGATTACATAAGCATAAATACCCTGTCCTTTTATTTCATGAGGATAACCAACAACTGCAGATTCTACCACATCAGTAAACATATTGATAGCATTCTCCACTTCAGCTGTGCCTATTCTATGTCCAGACACATTTATTACATCATCTACCCTACCTGTAATTCTATAATATCCATCTTCATCTCTCATACAGCCATCGCCTGTAAAATATTTATTTTCATAAGTGGCAAAATAGGTTTGTCTGCAACGTTCATGATCGCCATAAGTGGTTCTTAACATACCTGGCCAAGGGAAAGTAATGCATAAATTTCCAGAAACTCCATTTCCTTTAATCTCTTCTCCTTTTTCATCTACCAACATTAATTGTACGCCTGGTAAAGGCAAAGTTGCAAAGCAAGGTTTTGTTTTTGTAATGTTTGCCAACGGAGAAATCATAATTCCACCTGTTTCTGTTTGCCACCAGGTATCTACAATTGGGCATTTTTTTTTGCCGATATTTTCATTATACCAATTCCAAGCTTCTTCATTTATTGGTTCGCCTACAGAACCTAAAACTTTTAAAGAAGAAAGGTCTTTATCTTTTACATAATCTAAACCAGATTGCATTAAAGATCTTATTGCCGTTGGAGCAGTATATAAAACATTCACTTTAAATTTATCTACAATATCCCAAAACCTACCAGCATCAGGGTAAGTTGGTACACCTTCAAACATTAATGTAGTTGCTCCTTGAGCTAATGGTCCGTATATAATGTAAGAATGTCCGGTTATCCAACCAATATCTGCTGTACAGAAATAAACATCATTAGGTTGATATTGAAAAACATTTTGGAAAGTATAAGCAGTGTAAACCATATAACCAGCGGTTGTATGTACAACTCCTTTTGGTTTACCGGTAGAGCCCGAAGTATATAAAATGAATAATTCATCCTCTGCATCCATTTCTTCAGCGGGACAATCTATTAAACCTAAGGTCTCCACTTTTTTAATCTCATCTTCCCACCATTTATCCCTTCCTTTAATCATAGAAATTGGCGTTCTGGTTCTTGTTAAAACGATAACCGTTTTAACGGAGCGACATTGTACTAAGGCATCATCTATCACATTTTTAAGCGGGATATCTTTTGGCCCTCTAAAACCACCATCAGAAGTAATTACCATTTCGCATTGCGCATCATTTATCCTATCTGCGATGGATTGTGCAGAAAAACCTCCAAAAACAACCGAATGGATTGCACCAATTCTTGCACAAGCTAAAACCGCTATAGCCAATTCTGGCACCATTGGCATATAAATACATACCCGATCTCCTTTTTTAACGCCATTATTTTTTAAGACATTTGCAAAAAGAGAAACTTTTTGATGCAGTTGTTTATAGGTTAAAACCCGATGATGTTCGGTTGGATCGTTAGCTTCCCAAATGATTGCCGGCTGATCTCCTTTATCCTTCAAATGGCGATCTAAACAGTTTTCTGTGATGTTGAGTTTTGCACCTTTAAACCATTCTATATTTGGCTCCTTAAAATTCCAGTCTAACACTTTATCCCATTTCTTTTTCCATTGAAAATTTTCGGCTATTTCTGCCCAAAATTCTTCTGGTTTTTCAACACTTTTTTGATATGCAGCATTATAATCTTCAATAGAACTGATTTGGAAATTCATTTGTATTTTTAATTGGTTAATGATGTTAAATTAACTGTTTTAAAATTATTATAAAGAATTATATATTAAAATGATTTTTTTGAAGGTCATAATGGAAGCAAATGGTGGTGTTTTTGTTTTTGATGGTTATCTTTAATAAATTCAAACTTAGTAAAACACAAATTTTTGTTTGTGTCTGCGTGAGGGATTGTCCAAAGGACTTCTTTAGAGATGCGGCAGTTTTTTTGTTTTTCACAAAAAACTATAGTAGAAAGCCCGCCCGAACACCTAAATAAATTTTCTAGTTAAAAGACATTTAATTAATACAAGCTTTTAATTTATTTCATCATTACAAATCAATAAACAATATAAATATTCGTATATTTTCAATCTATTATCGAAATTATAAAACCAATTATTAGCCAAAAATCATCATCATGTACAACCAACCCATGTTAAGAGATAATGCCTTAAAAGATAAAACTTACGTAGTTACTGGCGGCGGAACTGGCTTAGGAAAAGCAATGAGCACTTATTTATTAGAATTAGGGGCAAACGTTGTCATTACATCCCGTAAACTAGATGTTTTGCAAAAAACTGCGGAAGAACTTGAAGAGAAAACTGGAGGAAAAGTTTTAGCAGTTGCCTGCGATGTACGTGATGCAAACCAAGTTGAAAATGTTTTAAAAGAAACTTTACAAAGATTTAAAAGTGTAGATGGTTTGCTAAATAATGCAGCAGGAAATTTCATTTCGCCAACCGAGCGACTTTCTGCAAATGCTTTTAGTACCATTATAGATATTGTTTTAAAAGGAACGGTTAATTGTACTTTGGCTTTTGGTAAACATTGGATTAAAGAAAAACAACCTGCAAGTATTTTAAATATAGTGACTACTTATGCTTTTACAGGATCGGGATATGTGGTACCTTCTGCTTGTGCAAAAGGTGGAGTTTTAGCCATGACAAGATCTTTAGCTGCAGAATGGGGACATTATCAAATTAGATGTAATGCTATTGCGCCCGGTCCTTTCCCAACAAAAGGTGCCTGGGATAGATTATTGCCTGGGGAAATGGCCAAAAAATTTGATTTTAAAAATCGCGTTCCGCTAAAAAGAGTGGGCGACCATCAAGAATTATCCAACCTAGCCGCTTATTTATTATCAGACTTTTCTGGTTACATAAATGGAGAAGTGATTACCATTGATGGTGGCGAATGGCTGCAAGGTGCCGGACAGTTTAATGGTTTGGAGATAGTTACCGATGAAATGTGGGATGGTTTAGAGCAAATGATCAGAGGGACTAAGGGGAGTTGAGGTTTTTATTTTTCCTTTAAAATTTTTTTTGAAGTGGTTATTCGGAAATTCCAACTAACAGTTTTTTTTATTCCTCAATTAATTGTTTGACTATAATCGCTTATAAATTTATTCATCTAGCTTTTTATGCTCATTTTCTGTTAAGGCCTTATAATTTTGACTACTTACTATTTTTTTACCCGATTTTTTTTCTAAATCTTTTCTTGCGGCTCCCGCTACACTTCCTCCTTCTTTAGCTGCTTGGTGGTTTTGTACAAAACCTTGTGCATTTTTATTTTTTGCGATTTCTGTGGTTGATGCTTCACCTAACATAGTAAAAATAAGCTCCAAGTCAGTCATGTGGTCTCGTAAATTCTCCGAAGCTTTCGTTAATCCTTTTAGATCTTTATAATCACTTGGGATTATGCCAAAAGTTGCCTTGCTAATTTCAGCGGTTAATATAGCATATTCTTTACCTTCCTTAACACCGCGTTGTTTCCACTGGCTAGTTAACTCATCGCGTACTAATATTCCCCTAATTCGCTTTTCTATCCATTCATCACTATAACCTTTGGCTTTATACGTTGCCCTAATGCGAGATTGTGCCAATTCTGGGTTTTCTATTTCTGCTATACGCTCTGCACCTACCTGTGCCAACCATTGTTTAAAAGGCTCTGCCTTAGGCGATGGGATAGATTGGATAAGACGTAACATAGTTTCTGTGTCGGCAGTATCTGTTACTCTGTTTTTACCGTCTTCGGCTATCATTTTCAACCGTACGATTTTATCGTACGATTGATTTCCTTCTTTAGTTAATTTCTTTTTCAAGTCGCTCCAATAGCGTTTAGGAACACTACTGTCGGTTAAAACTTGTATAATGTCAATTACAGAAAAATACCATTTCTGTTCTTCCTCGATCCATAACGAGCGAACCTGTTTTTCTTCAAATAATTTAATGTTGCTCATGGTTTTGTTGTTATTACACAGAACATTTTTTTTTATAAATGTTTTAATTCATTTTTATGCTTATGCTACATTAAACAGCAAATCGTTTTTTATAGTTTATTCATCTAAAAATATTTGGTAAACAAGGATGCGTAAGGGTTTAGGTAAATATAAAATTTACCCAATAGTTTTGCAACCATAAAAACAATTAAAGGATAACTAATAGATTTAAAATTTAAATCTATCTACAAAACACCTTACCCAAGAAAAATCCTTTTCGTCATTTTGACCACTATATGAATTTAAACATAAAAGTATAATTGTTATAAAGACCTCAATAGGAGAAGTTTAGTTTTCTCAACTATATCTTGAATAGATTTGATGAGGCATTTAAAATTGAGATAGAAATTGAAGATCTGAAAGTTTATTTTATTAGTTTAAACAATTTCATTAATAACATACAGGTAACGGGAATATCCAAAGATCTTGCAGATATTGAAAGTTTAAGAAATAAATCCTAACTTACTTAGTCAAAACAATATCTTCCAACGCATCAATCCAAGCTGGGTTATCATTTAGGCTTTCTACCAATTGTATTTTTTCTCCACCCATTTCTTCAAATTCTTCCTGATATTCGAAACTGATTTCATACAAGGTTTCTAAACAATCAGATACAAAAGCAGGACATAAAACCAATAAACGTTTCATTCCTTTTGCTGCTAGATCTTTTAAAATATCTGAGGTGTAGGGTTTAATCCAAGGATCGTTTCCTAAACGAGATTGGTAACAAATGGTAAAATCCTCTTTACTTAAACCTAATTCATCAGAAATTAGTCTTGCAGTTTGGTGGCATTGTGCCGAGTAGCAATATTTATTATTTTCTGTTAAAACGCTGCAACAGTTATCTACTTTTAAGCAATGCACACCAGAAACATCTGCTTTTTTCATTTGCCTTTGCGGGATGCCGTGAAAACTAAATAAGATATGATCCCATTTTTGGTCTAAATATTTTCTTGCATTATCTGCAAAAACTTTAATCATCCCGGGATGATCATAATAACTATTTATAAAACTAATTGCAGGGATTGCTTGCCATTTACTCACAATTTCCATCACTAATTGATGTACTGATCCTGTAGAAGCAGAAGCATATTGTGGAAATAAAGGAACTACTTTTATGCTATCTACCTTGGCTTGTTTTAATCTTTCTAAAGCATCTGGAATTGATGGGGTTTGGTAACGCATGGCTAATTCTACCATGTAATCGTCTCCTAATCTTTTAGCAATTTCTACTTGTACTTTATTGCCATTTATTAATAGAGGTGATCCGTCTTCTGTCCAGATTTCTTTATAGATTTTAGCAGATTTTGGACCGCGAAACGGAACAATAATTCCTTTAACTAATAATGTACGACCAATGGCATTGATATCAATTACACGCTCATCCATTAAAAATTCGTCAAGATATTTTCTTACATCGGCAGTTGATGGACTATCTGGAGTACCCAGATTTACTAATAAAATTCCTTTTTTACCCATTTTTTGTATTGATGCTTTGTTCTTTTACTTGCCATAAACGCCACCAAGGTGTGCCGGGTGAGTAATGATGTTCATAATGATAGCCAAAAAAATAACAGCTAAAAAATGCCCATATATGATTTTTACTTTGCGTTTTTGATTGATATTTATTTTGATGCTCGCCTTTATGTGGCAAATAAGTGCCAAAATAAAATAATTGTAATGTGCTTAATAAAGAAGGTAACACCCAAAATGAAATCAAGTTTTTTTCTGGAATATAAATCTTTAAAATATTATAGATAATAGCCATTGCTACAATTTGCCACCAAGTAATGTATTGCTTTATAAAATTAAAGTACCAAACAAAAAAATTGCCCTCATGATAGTCTGGATCATCTTTGGTGTGTACAAAATCATGATGTTTATGATGTTTTGTATGAAGATTTTTTAATGGAAACAAGGCATAAAATGCGGTACATATTTGCCCTAATGCGATATTTAATTTAGGGTAATTTGGAGCTACTGTACCATGCATTGCATCATGAGCGGTAATAAAAAGCCCAGTATAAAGATGCATTTGAACCAAGATAAAAATATATAATAAAGGATTGGCAAAACTTAAATCGGTTTGCATAAACATAATGATGCTAATCATCCACAAGGTGATGATGAGTATTGCCATATATATGCCTTTGTTATTTTTCAATTTTTTTAATTTGATAAATTTAGTTTCGTCATGTTAACGTTAGGAAACATCTCACTTGTAAAGTTGCCATATTAGCGGAATACCTATTTGTGAGATGTTTCATTATCATTCAACATGACGAAGTTTACTAGTTGCGTTAGGGATTGAAACGGCAGCTTTTTTGGCTTTTTCTGACAAAAAACTATAGTGTAAAGCCCGACCCCAATTTTTTATTGGGGGTAACGCCCAAATAATTTTTAAAATGTCTTTGTGTTTTTTAAGCTGTTTTATTATTGATTAAATCAAGAAAGTTAACCAATTAGTACATTTCCAAATGCTCTTTTACTTGTTCCATTAACCACATTGGAGTTGATGTGGCACCACAAATGCCAATCTTATCATCTTCACTAAACATTGCTTTCTCTAAATCGTTTGGTTTACTGATAAAAAAAGTGGCCGGATTATGCTTTCTACAAACTTCGTAAAGTACTTTTCCGTTTGATGATTTTTTGCCCGAAACAAAAACTATTTTATCAAAATTCTTTACAAATTTTGGTAATTCTTTATCTCTGTTAGAAACTTGGCGGCAAATGGTATCATTGGCTTTAATATCATATCCTCTATCTATCAACTGGTTTTTTATATCGTAAAATTTGTCGGTAGATTTGGTGGTTTGACTGTAAAGTGTAAAAGCCTTAGGTAATTCTACATTATCTAGCTCTGCAATATCTTGAAAAACAATGGCTTCATTGTTGGTTTGCCCTTGTAAACCAATAACTTCTGCATGGCCGTGTTTACCAAAAATAACTACAGGTTCTTTAGCGTCATGTGTGGTTTTTATACGATTTTGTAGTTTTAAAACTACAGGGCAAGAAGCATCTATTAGCGTAATATTGTTTTCTAAAGCCACTCTATAGGTTTCAGGAGCTTCGCCATGAGCCCTAATTAGCACTTTTTCGTTAAATAAAGTTTTTAAATCATCGTTATCTATAATCTTTAATCCTTTAGCTTTTAAGCGTATCACTTCTTCATCGTTATGCACAATATCGCCCAGGCAATAAAGGTAACCTTCTTCTTCCAAAATTTCTTCGGCCATATCTATAGCGTAAACTACGCCGAAACAAAAGCCGGAATCTTGATCTATGGTAACTTTTAAATTATATTCCATGTGATGATTATTGCTTACAAAAATAGAAAAAGTTTAGTCAGATGACGGTAAGATTAAGACCAAAGAAAAATAGAAATTGACAAATTATCATAGTTAGTGCAACAGGGTTACTTTTTCTAAATTCTAACTCGTAATAAACTCTTAACAAAACAAAAGCGACAAAAAACCAAGCTATAAAATTTTGTAAAGGAATCTCGCTATTCTCCCAGCTCCAATAATCAAACTTTACTGCTACTGGCTCTATCAAAAAATCTAAAATAATTAATATAACGGCTCCAATTGCAGCTTTTAATGTTCGTTGATGTTTCAGATATTTTTTTAACCCGGCACCAACACAAAAAACAATGATGAGCCAATTAATACCTATCAATAACGGTACACTGGCAACCTTTATTCCTAGTGTTTCGCCGTAGTGATACACTCCAAAAACTGCTCCTGAAGAAACTCCGACTACTTCTACCAAAAATCCGCTAACGTAAACAAATACCAACGCAGCCCAAAAATTTCTATTGTATTCTTTTTGATTAGCCAACAAAATGCCTCCCATTAACAATAAATGAAATGGCACAAACGACAAGAAAAAATCTTGATATTGTGGTAAACAAAAACCTATAAAACCAACTATGTGGAAAATAATGATGAAGATTTTTGATAACCAAGCTTTTTCTAAATATTTCATGTATGTATGGTTCTACCCTTCCAATTTAAAGTTTTGTTTAATGATTTTTTTATGGATAGAGCTGCAATTGCCAATAAACTAATCATTTGAAATATATGAAAGATGATGTTCATTAAAACATTTTGTCCTGATAAGTAGGAAATCATCAATCGGCTAAAAATAATTAAAGTTATTGCAAAATAAAACAATTGAAAATTAAGATAAAAAAGGATAAAAACTGGCCCCAAAACTACTAAGAAAAGATAAATCAAAAGTCCAAAAATACTATTTCCAAAACCGGATAAAAGATTTTTACTAAACCCATCAATGCTCTCTTGGTAACCCTTATACATCCTACAATAAATATAGCCGTTTGCCAATAAAGCTTCGCCATTTAGTTTATTTAACTTTACCAATTTCATAATCTCTATATCTTCTACCACTTTGGCTTTTACTTGTTTGTGCCATTGGTTTTGCCTGTAATCTTGAGTATTAAAAAGCATAAACTGACCGCTTGCGGCAGATAAAGAAGGCAATTTTGATAATTTAACTAGCCTTAATGGTAAGAGATTAAGCAATAAAAAATGCATAAGTGGCACTACAGCTTTTTCGCCAAAAGAGCTGGTAATTTGATTAGTAAATAAACTCAATAAAGTAAGTTTACCTATTTGCATACGGTATAAAGAATTGTTAATTAAACCGTCTTTTACCATTTCATCGGCATCTAAAAAAAGCAGAAATTCTCCTTTGGCTTGCTTTGCTAATTGATAACAGGCATAATTTTTACCTAACCAGCCTTTTGGTAAAGCTTCTCCTCTAATAATTTTAAAACGATGATCTGTTTGGCAAAATTCATTAACTATTTGATAAGTTTCATCATCAGAATTATCATCTAAAACTATTACTTCTATGTTGTAATAATCTTGCTCTTTGATAGAAATCAAAAGCGGTAAAATATCATCTGCCTCATTACGGGCGGGAATTAAAATGGAAACTAAATCCGAATAATTTTTTGGAGAACGGGTTAATTTTGGATTAGAAATAAAGTTGAAAAGCGTAACTGTAAAGCGCAAAATTAAAAAGAAAAATATAATGTAAAAAAAGTAAATCATCATTAAACTTTAATATCTGCTTGCTCTTTTAACGATTTTTCATAATGCTTGTTATAGGCACTTTTTATCACCTGTAAGCTGCTATATTCTTGTGCTTGCCAATTTTCTAACGATATTTTGATGCTGGGTTTTCTAAAATTGAAATAATCTGTAAGTATAGCAGCAAACATATATTGAAATTTCTTTTGTGATGAACTGATTATTTTTCCAACTCCTTTTTCGAACGCAACTGAACTGATGTGGGAAGAATATAACTCGCCTTGAGGGAAAATTAAGACTAAATTTTTTGGATTATCTAGTAATTTTGCAGCATATTCTAAAGATTGGATTAAACTTTTTGCATTTTTTTGGATGCTGAAGCTTCCCATATAGGGTAAAAATTTTACTTCCTTTAGCGTATCTTCTAAAACCATCACATGAAAATGCTTTTTAAAATATATTTTATTAAGATGAAAGATGATAAAACCATCCCACCAACTAAAGTGATTGGATAACAATAAGATAGCTTTATCTGCATCAAATTTTTCTTTATTAAACTCAAATTTTTCAAAATCAGAACCAATAATATGGCTAATGTACCAAGAGAAAAAACCGTGAATTAATTTATTTGATTTAGGTTCTATCATTTTCTTAATGAATTGCTAATTTAATCAATCGCTATTAACATCTTAATTTTCTTAATGCCTTACTTGTAAAAACAAAATAATTAAGAAGTTAAGGTTGTTAACAATAAAATTCTTAATTTTCTTAATGCCTTGATAGTAAAACTAAACCATTATGAAATTAAGGTTGTTAACAATAAAGTTCTTAATTTTCTTAATGCCTTAATGGTAAAAAATAAACCATTAAGAAGTTAAGGTTTTTAACAATAAAGTTCTTAATTTTCTTAATGCCTTAATAGTAAAACTAAACCATTAAGAAGTTAAGGTTGTTAACAATAAAGTTCTTAATTTTTCTTAATGCCTTAATAGTAAAACTAAACCATTAAGAAGTTAAGTTTGTTAATAATAAAGTTCTTAATTTTCTTAATGCCTTGATAGTAAAACTAAACCATTAAGAAGTTAAGGTTGTTAACAATAAAGTTCTTAATTTTCTTAATGCCTTGATGGTAAAAAATAAACCATTAAGAAGTTAAGGTTAATTTAGAATACCAATCTTAATCATTTAAATTTAAAACATCATTCCTTTTTTATGATGTTGGCTACAATTTTTGCAGATAATAAAGCCAACGGAATTCCGCCACCAGGATGTACGCTACCACCAACAAAATAAAGATTTTTTATTTTTTTAGTAAAATTAGCATGGCGTAAAAAAGCGGCAAACTGCCCGTTAGAACTTGTGCCATAAAGCGAACCTCGGTAAGAAGACGTTTTAGATTCAATTAAAACGGGATCTAAAACTGCCTCGGTTTCTATTAAACTTTCTAAATCAATGTTTAAATTTTTATTTAACTTTTCTATGATGTTTGCTCTAGCTTCGGTTTTAAAAACTTCCCAATTTTGACCAATATTATTTGGAACGTTAATCATGGTAAACCAATTTTCGCAACCGCTTGGTGCATCGTCTTTTTTAAATTTAGAGCTGATATTGATATAAACTGTAGGATCATTAAAAATGGTTTTGGTTTTAAAAAGATGATGAAATTCTTTTTGATAACTATCGCTAAAAAAGATATTATGTAATCCTAACTGAGGGAATTCTTTTCTTATTCCCCAATAAAAAATTAAAGCAGAACTAGAGCGTTCTTGTTTCAATATTTTTTGTGGTTGCGCTTCATCTTTTAATAGTTTTTTGTAGGTAAAATATACATCCATATTTGATGCGACTATTTTTGCTTCAATTATTTCATTGCTTATTTTAACACCTTTTATCTTTTTATTTTCGACTATTATTTCATCAATTTTTCTGTTGTAGTTAAATTTTACACCTAAATCTTCGGCTAATTTTACTAAACTTTTCGTGATAGCATACATTCCGTCTTTAGGAAAATAAGCACCAAAATTTTGCTCTAAATGTGGGATAACATTTAAAGTTGCTGGAGCTTGATAAGGGTTTGAACCGTTGTAAGTGGCAAATCTGTTGGCGTATTGTACCATTTTTTTATCCGTAAAAAAAGATTGATTTGCTTTTGCCATGGTTCTAAAAGCATCAATTTCGCCAAATCTTAAAAAAGATTTTGCAGTATTTATATTGGTGTAAGTATTTAAAAGATGAAGCGATTTTTCTAAAAAAACCTCATGCGTGATTTCATAAATAGTTTCACTTTTCTTTAAAAAAGTTTTAATTTCTTGTGGAGTTGATTTGGTGTTATTTTCTATCTCCTTTGCAAACTTATCAATATCGGCGTAAGCTGTTAAATGTGTTTTATCTTCCCAAAAATATCTACAAACCTCTTCTAACTTTTCATATTCAAAATAATCTGAAGGTTTTTTACCGGCCAATTTAAAAAGCTCATCAACATATTGAGGCATGGTAAAAAGACTCGGCCCTTCATCAAAACGGTAGCCATCTTGCTCAAAATAAGACAATTTACCACCAGGATAATCATTTGCTTCAAATACGGAAACATCATAATTATCAACTGCTAACCTAATAGCTGTTGCAATTCCTGCAATTCCTGCTCCTATTATTATTGCTTTTGGCATTTATAAAAATTCAGTTAAAATTTTAAAATTAACTCCTATTTTTGAAATCCCTAACTTAAAATATTTCGTTATCATGATTATGATAGAACAGTTAAATGACAAATCTATTTACGCCTCACTAGATAAAATATCATTTTTAAAAAAAAGTTTTACCTTAAAGTTTCTTTTTATAGCATTTCTTGGTATTCATATTCCTTTATTAGGTCTTCTGTTTTTTTTAAGATTTAATTCAGTTGAAAGTTATACACCATTTCAAACTATTATTATCACTCTAATCCTTACTTTGATAGCTAGCGCTATTACTTTGTATGTTTTAAAGCAGCTTTTAAAACCAATTATGTTATCAATAAATTCTTTAAAAGATTTTTATCAAAACAGAACACTTCCAAATCTACCTATCAATCATCATGATGAAGCTGGCGAATTAATGATATTAGTTAACAAAACACTAAATTCTTTAGCTGTTTTAAGTAAAGAAAAAGAACAAATCATTGCTTTGGTATCACATAATTTAAGAACTCCACTTACCCAAATTTTAAGCCTTTGCGAATTATTTAAAATTGAAAATGAAGGTAGCACATTTTATACCGACAACATTACTAAAATAACAGAAAATCAGCTGAGCGATTTATCAGAATTATTAAATCAATTAGTGCAAAACAAAGTAAATACTGATGTTGATGAAGAAGTTTTTAATTTGGGCGATTTAGTAGAGGCTGAAATTGAAAAACAAAGATTTCAAATATCATTAAAAAAAATTACGTTGGAGATTGAAAACCTGGAGGAGCTTTTTTTACCTCATTCAAAAAAATCAAATATTGATTTGGTTTTCCATAATTTGTTATCAAATGCTATTAAGTTTTCTTATGCCCAATGTACCATCAAAATAAAAATATTTAGCCAATTAGATAAGGTTTTAGTAGAAGTAAAAGACCAGGGAATTGGTTTTGATGAAGATTACAAAAATTTACTTTTTAAGAATATTAAAAATAAAGGAAGATTAGGTACAGAAAACGAACCTTCAACAGGACTTGGATTGCATTTATGTAAAAAAACGATCCAAAAAATTGGAGGCGATTTGCTGGCGAAAAGCGACGGGAACGAAAAAGGATCGACTTTTACTTTAATAGTTTAATATCATTTTAAACTGTTTAAAAGTTCAAACATTTTTTGCCTCATAGCCACTGTATTTCCATTATAATTATTGATGATGAGCGAAAAACAAAGTGGTGTTTTACCCGCCGAATTCACATAACCTGCATAACCCAAAACATCTGCAATGGTCCCACTTTTCATGTGTAAATCATTATAGATTGGAAAACTTAAAAAGTAACTATCAAACCAATTTTCTTTTTTTGCCTTATACAATACATTTGCCATAGTTAAGGTTGTAACTCTGTTTTGTGGCGATAGGCCGCTGCCATCAACAATATTTAAACTGGCAATATCAATTCCTTTTTCTTTCCAAAATTTTTGCATTGCGGTTACTCCTTCGTTTATTGAAGCGTTTTTCCCGTATTTAGTTCCTATGGTTCTTATCAATTGTTCAGCATATAAATTGATGCTTTTTTTGTTTAACCAATAAACTATTTCCTTTAGGGTTGGAGAAGTAATTGTTGTTAATAGTTTTAAATCTTTTTGCATTTGGTTGGTTTTGGCTGCTGCCGATACCTTTGTTTGGTAACCGTTTTTAGCTAAAAAATTGGCAACGTCATAAGCCATTGCCAAAGCTGGGTCTGGCAAAGAAATTCCGATAGTTTTCTTTAAATCTTTACCATAAGATCCCCTTAAATAAATTTCTGAGCTGTAAGGAGCGCTATATGCAAAAACATGATCTCCAGAGCCATTTTCTCCAGTTTTTAATTCATTAATGATATTTAGAAATGGATAAATTTCATTTACACTATTAATTTTAACTTCAGAGTTAGTCGTATTTCCGGCGGTAAAATTTAGGTTTAAAAGATTTTCTCCCCAGCATAATTGCGATGTTCCTGCACCGTAATAATTGCCAATATCTTCCCAAACCCAACCAATCGGCAAAGATTGTGTATCCCACTCACTTACATCAGCAAGCACATTTCCGTTAATGGTTTTAATTCCTTGTTGCTGTAATGCAAATAAAATTTGGTTTAAAATTTGAGGTTTTTTAGTTTGTTCCCAACGTGGGCTTCCTAAAGTTGGGTCGCCACCACCTTTAATAATCAGGTTACCATTTAATACTCCATCTTTAATTTCTCCGGTGTACGCAATCTCCGTTTTAAAAATAAAATCTTCTCCTAATAATGATAATGCTGTGGCAGAGGTTATTGTTTTTAAAGTTGATGCAGGCGCAACTCCAATATTTTGATTATGGGTAAAAACGAGTTCTCCATTTGCTGCATTTAAAACTGAAAAAGATATGGTGGCATATTTTAATTGTTCGGTTTTAGAAAAATTTTCAAAAGCGTTAATAATTTTATTTTCTAAGGTTTGGGCTTTCGCCGATGCAATGACGATTAAAAAAGTGAAAATTGATAAAAGAGATTTTTTCATTGGGCAAATTTTGTAGGGTTAACCCTCGGGTTGTCTTATTTTGATATTTTAAAAAACGATGATTTCAGTAATTATTTATTCAAAAATAAATAACCTATGGTTTATCAATACAATTTTTTTGTTTTTTTGATAACCCGAGGGTTATCTCTACGAATTTTTCTATTTTTAACCTGTGAATATGCTACAATCTTTGCCAACCAAAATGGCCGACACCCAAACACAAGAAGAGACCTTTACTTTAGATGAAGTTTTAAGCTCGTTAAAAGTAGTACACCGTTTAATTTTATGGAATGATGAAGTAAATAGCTTTGACCATGTCATAAATTGTTTAATGAAATATTTAGATTACTCGCAACCACAATCAGAAAAAATAGCCTGGACAGTGCATAACGATGGAAAATGCGCCATTTTAGAAGGCTCATTTACTGAAATGGAAGTCTACAGAAAAATTTTGCAACAAGAAGGTTTAACGGTTTCTGTTGATTAGGTTTTTTAGGAGAACGGGTTATTAAACGTTGAAGACCAAAAACCCCCGATATATAAGTTATGCCTAATGCTACCCGACCAAATGGAAAGGACTAAAAATGAATTTCCAATCTATTTTTGTAAATTAGTATTGTGAAAAAACAGAAAGAAATCGGACTTGACTTTATAATCGACAAGCTTACAAACTCAATTGAAAATGTGGTAACTGGAGACAGTTTTCCCACCGAAATCTCTATTTTGACGACTCAAGACATTAAACTAATCACTAAAAAGAACGGCTGGCTTTTCGACTGGAAATCAGAATTTAAAAATCCTGTTAAAGAAGTTTATAAGTTGACAATATGGAACAACCCGAACATTATTCAAGGTTTAGTTTGTTTAGAAATAAAAACCGACCATGTTTATATGCATTTGGTTGAAAATGCACCTTTCAATAAGGGAAAGACCAAAATGTATGCAGGCGTTGCCGGAAATTTAGTTGCATTTGCTTGTAAATTATCTTTTCAAAGGGGACATGAAGGAAATGTTTCATTTATTTCTAAAACTCAGTTAATCTACCATTATGAAATGACTCTTGGGGCATTTCATTTCGGTGGAAGATTAATGATTATAGAGACCAAATCAGCACTTGTGCTAATCAATAAATATTTTCAAAATTCATAAATATGAAAACAACAATCAAAGAATTAGAAGTTGACTTTATTGGTGGACAAGAGCCTTTAACAGTTCAAGAGGAAAATGCTTTGTCAGCGTATTTCAAAAAAAAGAAAACCGAAAAAGTTATTCTGACTGAAAAGAAGAAAACGAAATTCCAGAACGTAAATTAAAAAAGCACTAAGCATAGAAGCAAATTTATTCAAAAATGGCTGTCAGTGGTTCAAATTGAGTTTTTCGTTAATTATTAAGTTCAATGTGGTTCGACAACGGTTCTGCAAGTAATGAAATTTCCGCACAATTTAGCAAACCGTTAGTACCATTTTATTCAAGAGCATCGACAATAAAATCTCAAACTTTCTTATCGAAAATTTCCCAAAAGTTGTTCATTCGGATAACTTAATTTATATTTGTAAAGTATGAATGAAATAAAATTTCGGACCGTAACCTTATACAAAGATTATTTTATTGACTTCTACAAAAAGCAGAAACAGAAAGTTCAAGATAAGATTTTATGGACCTTTAAAATTATCGAAACTCAACGACAAGTTCCTGCAGATTATTTAAAACATATGGAAGGAACTGACGGACTTTATGAAATAAGAGTTCAGCAAGGAAGCGACATCTTTCGCATTTTTTGTTTCTTTGACGAGGGTAAACTTATTGTTTTAGCAAACGGGTTTCAGAAAAAGACCCAAAAGACACCGAAGGCTGAAATTGAAAAGGCTTTAAAAATAAAAAATGAATATGGAACACAAAAGTAATTTAAAAACACTTGACCAGTTTGTTGACGAACAGTATGGACAAAAAGGAACGAACAAACGAGATAAGTTTGAAAAAGGTTATGAAGCGTTTAAGCTTGGTTTTTTAATCCAACAAGCTCGCCTTAAGAAAGGACTTACTCAAGAAGAATTAGCAGAAAAATGCGGTACTAATAAAGGGTACATTTCAAAAGTTGAAAATAATCTCAAAGAGATTCGTATTTCTACATTACAGAAAATTGTTGAGCTTGGTTTGGGCGGGCATTTAGAATTATCAATAAAGCTATAATTCACAAAAAAAACACACCTAATATCAAATTTACGCAAAACAGCCTAGTTGGCTTATTTTAACAAATTAGTCATTTATTTGATTTGGTACGATTCAACACTCAAAACCCCAAATTCCCCTACTCCAACAAGTTTAAAATCTCTAAAAAATCATTTTGTGTGGCTTGTGTTCTGTCTTTCGCATACCAGGCATGTACTTTTTCTATCCTATCTTCTTTTGTCATTTGTACATCTTTTAACCATTCTGAAACTAAAATTTTTAAATCTTTTGGGCGTGATCCCCAAAAATTAACCTCTTTTAAGTTTTGATCTAAAATTATCACAATCGGGATTGACCTGCTGCTATTTGTAAGATGTCCTTCCATAATATCCAAATTTTGGTCTCTTAAAATAAACCTAACA